>CAIYXE010000433.1 GCA_903930095.1 uncultured Hyphomicrobiales bacterium | reverse complement strand
GTCTGCAGCCATTTGAGGATGATCGAGGTATCGAGGCCGCCCGAATAGGCGAGGACGACTTTCTTCACTTTCTGCTTCGACATTTGGCGTTTTGCCCCTGCAAGACTGGTTGGGGCCACCTATCACGCCGGGGCTTTGCCCCGCAACTGCCGTCGGCGAGCCGCCTGGCACGGCCTTGCCCCCTGGGGCAGGCGACTGAAGAGGACAGGATGCGGCGCTAGACCTCGCCGCCGCCGCTGGTGCGGAAGCGCTGCATGCGCATGAGGCGCCGGACTTCGAGCACGCGGTTGACCTCGCCGCCGAGGATCAGCACGAGGGCCGCCATGTAGACGAAGAACATGGCCGCGAACACGCCGGAAAGGGAGGCATAGGTGGAGGCGAAGGTGTTGAACTTGACGAGATAGATCGAGAAGGCCGACGACATGAGCACCCATGCCACCACGGTGAGCACCACCCCTGGCAGCAACTCGATGATGTTGCGTGACTTGGCCGGCAGCACGCGATGGCAGAGCAGGACGCCCAGGGTGAGGAGCAGGATGCCGATGGGGTAGCGCAACTGCTCGATGGTGACGAGATGACCGCGCAGGGCCGGCGCGTGAAGCTCGACCAACTGGATCATCACCGGCGCGAAGACGATGAGCAGCGCGAAGATCAGCAGGAAGATGGCGGACCCGATCACGAACAGTGTGTTCTGGAAGTAAAGCCACAGGGTGCTGCGCGTCTCGCGGATGTCATAGGCGCGGTTCAGGCCCACGCGAACGCTGTCCACCCCGCCCATGGCGCTCCAGATGGTGATCAGCGCCGACAGAGAGAGAAGGCCGGTGCGGGGCACCGTCAGGATGGAACGGATCTCGGGAACGAGTGGCTTCACGAGTTCCGCGGGCGCCACGCTGAGCAGAAAGGTGACGACGCCCTCGGCCAAATCGTCATTGCCGAAGAAGCCGGCAAGCGCCGTGAGGAAGATCAGGAACGGGAAGATGGAGAAGACCGTGCGGAAGGCGATGTTGCCCGCGAGCGGAATGGCCTCGTCCGCGAACAGCCGGTAGAAGCTTTCGCGGGCGAGTGTGCCGATGGTGGGGCCTTCATCCTCTGGCTTGCCCGTCATGTGCGATCAATAACGCAAGGCCCCTTGTCAGGCCACCGTCTTCGCCGCTTCCCTCTCCACCGCGAGCTTGAGGCCGGGATCGAGCTTCAGCCGCGAGGCAAGCATGGCGAGATAGGCCTGCTCTGCAGGATCGTCCGGGTCGATCGCCAGGACGGAGGCGGCGTAGATCTCGACGGCGAGTTCAGGGGTCGTGGCGGCAGCGACAACGGCGTCGATGTCGAGGGGGCGGCGCAGTTCGTCGATGACGAAGGCCTTCTCCTCGGTATCGAGTCCCAACTCGTCGAGCTTGCCGAAGATCCGGCGCTGTTCTTCAGCGTCGATGTGGCCGTCTGCCTTGGCGGCGGAGATCATGGCCCTCAGGATGGCGAGGCTCATGCTGTCACGCTGCTGCGTGATGGAAGGCAGGAAGGCAGTGCCTTCGGGCCTGGGCGTGATGTCTTTCATGGGCGGCGCCTCGGCCTGCGGCGCCTGGTTCTTCGAGGCCTGCCACTGGGTGTAGGCCTTGTAGGCGAGGCCGGCCAGCGCGGCGGTGCCGCCCAGTTTGAGCGCGCCCTTGGCCATTTTCTTGGACGTCTTGCCGCCGAGCAGCACGCCGGCGAGGCCGCCCGCCACGCCGCCGGTGGCAAGGCCCTTCATGAAGTCCGGCGTCAGTCCGGGCTTCTGGCCGGAATTCTGCTGCCCGTCCTGCGGCTTGCCGCCACCCAGAAACTGTTCCAGCAACTTTTGCGGATCAAACATGCCTGCTCCCCTTCATTGTCTGCTCGCTTCGCCACGGAAACCGGGGCAAATGGCCGGCGTCATGAAAGATTCGCCCGCCATCCGCCTGGCTGTCGCCGCGGCTCCCGTCGTGTTTGTGCTCATGTGGGCAACGGGCTTCGTGGTTGCAAGGCTTTCAGCACCCCATGCGGACCCCCTCACCTTCCTGGGCATCCGCTTTCCCATTGCGGGCGTGCTGTTCGCGCTGATCGCGCTGGCGCTCGCCGCACCCTGGCCGGGTGCGAGGCAGGCGTTTCATGCCAGCGTGGCAGGCGCCTTTCTGCATGGCGGCTATCTGGGACCCGTCTACTGGGCGGTGGCGCATGGCATGCCGGCGGGCGTTTCGGCCCTGATCGTGGGGTTGCAGCCGCTGATGACCGCGATCATCGCCTCCTGGATGGTGCAGGAAAGGATCTCGCTCCGCCATTGGGCAGGCCTTGGCGTGGGCATTCTCGGCGTGGCGCTGGTCGTGTCGCCAAAGCTCGAACTGGGGCACGGGCTGGCGGACGGCATCACGCCGCTCACCACCGCCGTCAACCTGCTGGGTGCGCTGTCGATCTCCTTCGGCACGGTCTACCAGAAGCGCTTCGCCACCGCGCTCAACCTGGCAAGCGGCGGGGCCTGGCAATATGTGGGGGCGAGCCTTGCCGTGCTCATCCCGGCGCTCCTGCTGGAGGATCTGCGCTTCGATGGAAGCGTCCAGGCCTGGTTCGCGCTGGGCTGGTCGGTGATCGTGCTATCGCTCGGCGCCATCACGCTGCTGATGCTGATGATCAGGCTGGGCGACGTCGGGCGGGTGTCGAGCCTCATCTTCCTGGTGCCTGGCGTCTCGGCGCTGATGGCCTATGTCCTGTTCGGCGAGACGCTTTCGCTCATCCAGATCGCGGGCATGGCCGTCTGCGCCGCCGCCGTGCTGATCGTCACGCGGAAACGCTCTCCCCCGCCCTGAGGCGGTCAAGCGCCTCACGCGCGCGCTGGCGGTGTGCCTGGGTCAGGTGGATGCTCACCACCTTGAAGGCCGCGATCAGCACCGCGAGATCATCCGTGAAGCCAAGGCCGAGGGCGATATCCGGCATGAGGTCGACCGGCAGGACGAAATAGGCGAGCGCGCCGATCAGGATGCCCTTGGCCCGTGCCGGGGTGGCCCGGTCGAAGGCGCAGAAATAGGCGGCGAGCAGGTCCTCCGCGAAGGGAACACGCGCCAATACGCGGGCCAGCTTGGGAAGGAACTTTTCCTTCACCATTGCTTCGTCGCGGGTCAGCACCATGGCAACAGCCTCCAGTTGCGAAGGCATGAGAGATAGGGAGCCGGGTGGCGTCCTTCAAGCCTCAGCGCTGGGACAGGTAGAGGCCCAGCATGAGGACGATGATCGCCAGGAACTGCAGCCCGACACGCCAGCGCATGAGCTTCTGGGAGGTATTGGCCGAGCCGCCGCGGAACATGTTGAACAGCCCCAGCAGCAGGACCACAAACACCGCACCCACCGCGATGTAGCCGAGATAGTCGATGATCAATTGACGCTCCGGAAAACGGAAGTTGAAGCCATGGAGACCCATGGGCCGGGGGCAGGTCCCCGTCAAGATGCGCCGGGCGCGCAGGCGCTATTGGTCAGACGCCTTGTCCAGCACATGGTCGAGGATGCGCTGCGGCAGGATGCGGCGGGCCAGGGCCATGTAGTAGGTTGGCTTCGTCACGAAGTAGCGCGCGCGCGGCCTGGCGGACTCCACCGCATGGACAAGTTTCTCGAGCACCGCCTCAGGGCCGAGCTTGTAGCGTGCCGAGCCGCCGCGCCCCAGTCTTGCCCGCTGCCGGGCGTAGGCGTCCGTGTAATGCGAACCGGCCTCATCGATGTTCGCCTCGAAGTTCCGGAGCGAGGTTTCCACGAAGTTGCTGGCAATGGGGCCGGGCTCGATCAGGCAGACGTGGATGCCGGTGCCGCGAAGCTCCAGCCGCATGGTGTCAGAAAGCGCCTCGATGGCGAATTTGGATGCGTTGTAGGCGCCGCGCCACTTGAGGGCCACGAGGCCGAGGACGGATGAACATTGGACGATCCGGCCTCCGCCATTGGCGCGCATCAGCGGCAGGCATGCGCGCGTGAGCTGATGCCAGCCGAAGACATTGGCGGCAAACTGCGCTTCCAGAACCTCGCGCCGCAGGTCTTCGACCGCACCGGGCTGTCCGTAGGCGCCGTTGTTGAACAGCGCGTCGAGCTTGCCGCCCGTGCGGCTTGCCACTTCGGCCGCACAGGCGGAGACCGATGCCGGGTCGGCATAGTCAAGAAACAGCGACTCGATACCTTCTGCCTCCAGCCTCGCGAGGTCCCCGGGCCGCCGCGCCGTGGCAAAGACGCGCCAGCCGCGGGCCTTCATGCCCAGCGCACAGTACCAGCCGATGCCGGTGGAACAGCCGGTGATCAGAATCGTTCTTGCCATGGGAGACAAGCCTCCTTCGCTCGCAGATTGAAGGACCCCCCTTATCCCGGTTCGCGCGGAGGGGGAACATGATCGAGAGCATCACCGGCACTTGCTTGTGCCGGTCAGCCCTCCCGGCAATCAGTTGCCGCCCTCCAGCAGACGCCGCGCCATGACCTGCGCCTGGATTTCGGCGGCGCCCTCGAAGATGTTGAGGATGCGGGCGTCGCACAGCACCCGGCTGATCTGGTATTCAAGCGCAAAGCCGTTGCCGCCATGAATCTGCAGCGCATTGTCGGCTGCGGCCCAGGCGACGCGGGCGCCGAGGAGCTTCGACATGCCGGCCTCGAGGTCGCAGCGGCGGCCGGCATCCTTCTCGCGCGCGGCAAACAGGGTGAGCTGGCGCGTGGCCATCACCTCCGCCGCCATCAGCGCCAGCTTGTCAGCGATGCGGGGATAAGCGAGGATGGGCTGGCCGAACTGTGTGCGCTCCCGCGCATACCTGAGTGCGAGATCAAGCGCATTCTGGGCGACGCCGACGGCGCGCGCCGCGGTCTGGATGCGGGCGGCCTCGAAGGTCTGCATCAGCTGCTTGAAGCCTTGTCCCTCGATGCCACCGAGCAGGTTTTCAGCCTTCACCTCGAAATCCTCGAAGCGGATCTCGTATTCCTTCATGCCGCGATAGCCCAGCACCTCGATCTCGCCACCCGACATGCCCTTTGCCGGAAAGGGATTGTCATCCGAGCCCCGCGGCTTCTCCGCAAGGAACATGGACAGGCCCTTGTAGCCCGCCTCGTCCGGGTTGGTGCGGGCGAGCAGCGTCATCACGTCGGCGCGCACGGGGTGGGTGATCCAGGTCTTGTTGCCGGTGACCTTGTAGACATCGCCATCCCGCACCGCGCGGGTGCGCAGCGAGCCCAGGTCGGAACCGGTATTGGGCTCGGTGAAGACGGCGGTGGGGAGGATCTCGCCGGAGGCGATCCGCGGCAGCCACTTTTCCTTCTGCTCGCGCGTGCCGCCGCAGAGGATGAGCTCGCAGGCAATCTCCGCCCTGGTGCCAAGCGAGCCCACCGCAATCCAGCCACGCGAGAGCTCTTCCGAGACGACGCACATCGATTCCTTGGACAGGCCGAGGCCGCCGTGCTCCTCGGGCAGGGTCAGGGCGAAGACGCCGAGATCAGCCAGTTCCCTGACGATCTCCATGGGCACATAGGCATTCTCGAGGTGCCACTGGTGGGCGTGGGGGGTGACCTTCGTCTCGACGAAGCGGCGCATCGTCTCGCGCATTTCGGTGAGGGTCTCGTCCAGGCCGGAGGAACCGAAATTGCCATCAGCGAAAAGTTCGACAAGGCGCTTGCGCGCCTCCGGCGTGTTGCCGCGGTCGAGCAGCACAAGGTCGAAAAGGACCGCCGTCTCGCTCCGCGCGAGGCCCAGGTCGGTGAGGCGGACGAATTCTCCCTGGTTCATCGGGATGCCGCCGGCGAGATGGTTCAGGTATTCGCCCGCGGCGATCTGGAGCGTCAGCTGCTCGGTTTCGCCCAGCTTGCCCGCCGCCGCCAGGCGCAGCGCGAAAGAGGCGAGCTCACGCAGCGTCGCGGCATAGGTGGCAAGCCAGGCGAGCCCGTGGGCGGCATGCTGCTCGGCGTCGAGCCGCTTCGAATCGATCTTGCCCGCCGGCATCACACGCGCCGCGAGCCGGGCCTTCGCCTTGACGAGGAGCGCTTCGGCGGCACTGGCTGCCTGGTCCAGATGGCTGTCCAGGTGGGTGACATAAATGCTTGGAATCGCTTCGCTTTCTGCAGCCGCCATGGTGTCATTCCTTCATGATCGCATGTCTGACGCTATCCCTCGGGCTATTGCGGTGCAATAAGCCATCTGGCCAATAGGATAGGGCGGCAGCGAACGCCAAAATTGAGCCGGAATCCTCCCCCAATTGCGCATCGTGGATTTTTGGCACTGTCCGGCATAAGGTTGAGAACATGATTCAGAAACGGCAGACGAGCGCAGTTGCGTTCACCCTCCTCGCGGTGTTTTCGGGCGTTGCCCTGGCTGATACCGAACCCAAGCAGATTGGCGCCTTCGACGACTGGCTGGCCTATAGCTATGACGCAGCGGACAGCAAGGTGTGCTACGTATCGTCCACGCCGAAATCGAGTGAGCCCAAAAACGCCAAGCGCGATCCTGCCTTCTTTCTCGTCACCCACATGCCGGGACGAAAGCCGCCGGTGAAGGGCGAGGTCTCGACCATCATCGGCTATCCCTTCAAGGAGGGACAGATCGTCAAGCTGACGATCGACGACCAGAATTACGAGATGTTCTCCAAGGGCGACACGGCCTGGGTCGACACGGGCAGCGACAAGAAGATCGTGGCCGCGATGAAGGCTGGCAAGTCGCTCAAGATCGAAGGCACCTCCTGGCGCGGCACCCGCACGGTCGATACCTATTCCCTGAGCGGCATCTCGGCGGCACTCGCCGCCATCGACAAGGCCTGCAACTGACCATGCGCGGCTGGGCCTGTCTCTGGCTCGTGCTGGGCGTCCTCACATGGGGTACGGGCATTGCGGAAGCAGGCTGCGCACCGGAGCGCTTCGAGGGCAACGACTATACGGTGTGCCGCTTTGACCTCCGGAAGGAGAAGTTGAAGCTCTTCAGCCTCGATCCTGCGGGCGAGCCCTACGGATCCTTCGGGGCGCTCAGGGCGGCGCTGCATGAGCAGGGCCTGGAACTCGTCTTCGCCATGAATGCCGGCATGTATGGCGAGGACCTGAAGCCGATCGGGCTCTATGTCGAGGAGGGGCGGCGCTTCAAGAAGGCCAACCGGCGCGACGGTCCGGGCAATTTCCACCTGAAGCCCAACGGCGTGTTCTTCATCGACGGGAACCGGGGCGGCGTGATGGAGACGGAGG
>CAIYXE010000432.1 GCA_903930095.1 uncultured Hyphomicrobiales bacterium | reverse complement strand
TCTGTTGCTTCTTTCATCGGTCTCGCTGGCGGAGAGACCCCCTCACCCTGCCCTCTCCCCCGGTGGGGGAGAGGAATAAATGCGTTATGCTGCTGGGAAGGAGAGGGTTAGGTCAGCCAATTCCTGACCTGCTCCTCTGTGAGGTTGCTGCCGCAGAGGATGGTGGCCACGTGGCGGTTCTGGAAGCGGGTGGGGTGGGACTGGATTGCAGCGACGCCGGCGGCGCCTGAGGGTTCCACGAGGATACCGGCGGTGCGGAACAGGAGGCGCATGGCGGTGATGATCTGGCTGTCCTCCACCAGCAGCACATCGTCGACGATGCCCCTCATGTCTTCAACCGCTTCCGCGATGGGGACGCGGACGCCGATGCCGTCGGCGATTGTCGAGACGGCGGGTGGGAAGACGAGGGTGCCGGTGCGCCAGGACCTTTCCATGGCATCCGCGCCGCTGGCCTGGACGCCGATGACCTCGACCCCCGGGTTCATCGCCTTGGCCCAGCGGGCGATGCCGGTGAGGAGAGCGCCATTGCCGAGGGGAACGACGATGGCGTCCGGCTGCCGTCCGTGTGCCAGCAATTCCACGGCGATGGTGGCAGCACCTTCCGCGGCTTCCGCGTCGAGGCCGTCTGCCACCCACAACCCGCCCGTTGCGCGGGCGTGGGCTTCTCCGGCCTGCTTGGCGGCGTCGAAATCATGCCCGGTCAGCACCATCTCCGCCCCCAGCGCCGTCATGCGGGCCACTTTAAGGGGGTTGGCGGTTGTGGCGGCGAAGAGGGTCAGCGGCACGCCGTGGGCGCGGCAGGCATAGGCGAGTGCCTGGCCCCAGTTGCCGGCACTGGCGCCGGCAAGGCGGCGGCCGGCCAGCAGCCCCTCTGCAGCGCGGCGCCCCACCAGGTAGCCCGCACCGCGGCCCTTGAAGGAGCGGATGGGGTTGGCGGTCTCGAGCTTCAGTGTCAGCCGGCAGGCGAGGGCCTCGCTCAGCGGTTCGAAGTCGAACTGGGGCGTGTTCAGGAAAACGGGGTCGATGAAGCCCGCCGCGCGGCGGATGTTCTCCAGCCTCAGCCGGTGGCCGGGCAGCGGGTCGGCGGGTGGGGCGGGCGTGAAACTGTTCATGTTGACCAGGATTGCTGTGGGCGATGCCTCACTCTGCGCCAGCCCGGCGGCCTCTGGCAAATCCATACACCGCGACAACCGGGGATTAACGCTCTGGGGGAAGCCTCTTCCATACGCCTGCCGGGTCCCCTATCTAGGAGACGAGTTCAAACCGATTCATCCCGAAGGACAGCAATGCGCGATCCCGTCGAATTCCTTACCACCGGTGCCTTCTGGCCGTCCGTCATCCAGCAGGAGAGCCGGGGCGAGCGCGTTTATGACCTTCCCTCCCGCCTGCTGCGCGAGCGCATCATCTTCATCACAGGGCCGATCGACGACAATGTCGCAGCCTCGATCTGCATGCAGCTGCTGTTCCTGGAGGCGGAGAACCCCAAGAAGGAAATCTCCATGTATATCAACAGCCCGGGCGGTGTCGTCACCTCCGGCCTGTCGATTTACGACACCATGCAGTTCATCCGCTGCCCGGTGTCCACCACGGTGATGGGGCAGGCGGCGTCAATGGGATCCCTGCTGCTGACGGCGGGCGAGAAGGGCCTGCGCTTCGCGCTTCCGAATTCCCGCATCATGGTTCACCAGCCGTCTGGCGGTTACCAGGGCCAGGTGACCGACATCCTGATCCATGCCAAGGAGGTCGAGAGCCTGAAGCGCCGTCTCAATGAGATCTACGTCCACCACACCGGGCGTGACTACCAGACCATCGAGGACGCCCTCGAGCGCGACAACTTCTTCACGGCGGAAGCCGCACTCGCCTTCGGCCTGATCGACAAGGTGATCGAGAAGCGGCCCGTGCCGCCCGAGGGGAAGTGAGGACAATGATTTTCTACCGGACATTGCGCCGGTGGGGCAGCTGGGCAATCAATCCTTGATTAACCATGTCTGCCCATGCTGAATTAGTGATTTGGATCCGGTGCCGCCGGATTTGCAATGGACGGAACCGCTGCGGTGGCGGGAACGTCTCGTAAAAGACTGCATGCGTTAAGGTGCAGCAATCGTCCGAGGAGACATTATGAGTAAGGCAACAGGGAGCGACAGCAAGAACACCTTGTACTGCTCCTTCTGCGGCAAGAGCCAGCATGAGGTCCGCAAGCTGATTGCGGGCCCGACCGTGTTCATCTGCGATGAATGCGTGGAATTGTGCATGGACATCATCCGCGAGGAGAACAAGACCTCGCTGGCAAAATCCAAGGACGGCGTGCCGACACCGCACGAGATCCGGAAAGTTCTGGACGACTATGTCATCGGCCAGGAGCATGCCAAGAAGGTGCTCTCGGTGGCGGTCCACAATCACTACAAGCGCCTGAACCACGCCCAGAAGAACAACGACGTGGAACTGGCGAAGTCGAACATCCTGCTGGTCGGCCCCACGGGCTCCGGCAAGACGCTGCTGGC
>CAIYXE010000431.1 GCA_903930095.1 uncultured Hyphomicrobiales bacterium | reverse complement strand
TCGCCGGTAGTGCCAGGCCATCCTCGCGCCGGAGCGCAGCGACATCGGCTTCCTGCCGCTGGATGTACCCAGCATACAGCGCTTCCGCTTCCAATGCCTCAACGACATCCGGGCGGAGTGAAGCAAGTTCCGGCCACAGGGCGCAGATCCCAGTCCAGCCTACTTCCGGCATGCCGAGAAGGTCGAGCGCGCTACGCCGCAACCCGTCCTGATTGACCTTGAGACCCCTCCGCCCTGCCTCGCCCGATGTCAGGGACAGGCTGCGCGCCAGGTCCAGACCTTGATTGACTGACGACGCCCGCTGCCAGAAAGCCGCTGCGCGCTCAGCTCCGACCAGGCCTGCGGAGATCCCCAGTGGCGTCAGCCTCATGTCTGCATTGTCCGCCCGGAGCGAGAGCCTGTACTCCGCCCGGGAGGTGAACATGCGGTAGGGCTCTGACACGCCCTTGGTGACCAGATCATCGATCATCACGCCGATGTAGCCCTGCGCGCGGTCGATGACCAAAGGCTCCTGCCCGCCTGCCTTGCGCGCGGCATTGAGGCCGGCGACCAGCCCCTGGGCGGCTGCCTCTTCGTAGCCCGTCGTTCCGTTGATTTGACCGGCGAGAAACAGGTTGGGAAGCCGTTTCACTTCCAGGGCCGCAGTCAGTTGCCGGGGGTCGACATAGTCATATTCGATGGCGTAGCCCCAGCGCTTGACCGACACTTTCTCAAGACCAGGCATTGTGCGGAGGAAGCTGTCCTGGACATCCTCAGGCAGTGACGTGGAAATGCCGTTTGGATAGACGGTATCATCATCGAGCCCTTCTGGCTCGAGGAACACTTGATGGCTGTCCTTGTCCCGAAAGCGCTGGATCTTGTCTTCGATTGACGGGCAGTAGCGTGGTCCTACCCCTTCGATCTGTCCCGAATACATCGGGGACCGATGGATATTGTCGGCAATCAGCCGGTGGCCCGCTGTGGTCGTGTGGGTAATGAAGCAGGATACCTGCGGTGTTTCAATTCTCCGGGTCAGGAATGAGAATGGCACCGGCTGGTCATCACCCCTTTGCTCCTCGAGGCGTTTCCAGTCGATAGTCCGCCCGTCGAGCCTGGCGGGCGTTCCCGTCTTGAGGCGGCCGAGCTTCAAGCCAGCCGCGGCGAGTTGCCGGGAGAAGCCGAGGCTTGGCGGCTCGCCATGGCGTCCCGCCGGTATGCGTCGCTCACCGATGTGAATAAGACCGTTCAGGAAGGTTCCCGTGGTGAGCACGACGGCGGCTGAAGCAAAGCTCCGGCCATCCTCGCAGATGACGCCGGTGACATCGTCACCATGGGTCAGGAAGCCGCTGGCCGCAGCGGAAATCACTGTCAGGCGGGATTGGGAGGCGACGGCGGCCTGCATGGCTGCGCGGTAGAGCTTTCGGTCGGCCTGTGCACGCGGTCCACGAACGGCCGGACCCTTCGACCGGTTCAGCAGTCGAAACTGGATGCCTGCCTGGTCTGCGACCCGGCCCATCAAGCCGTCCAGCGCATCGACCTCCCGGACGAGGTGTCCCTTGCCAAGACCCCCGATTGCCGGGTTACAGGACATCTCGCCAATCGTATCGGCACGGTGCGTCAGGAGGGCTGTCCGGGCCCCGGCGCGCGCTGCGGCGGCCGCTGCTTCGGTTCCCGCATGTCCGCCTCCGATCACGATCACATCGAAGTTGTTCGTCATGAGGACTGTTTACGCCAAGCAGACACAAAGGTCAAAATGCGCACGTGTTTCACGTGAAACATTGGCCGTCACTTTCCGATGCAGAAGCGACTGAAGATCGCCCCCAGCCATTCCTCCACATCCACACGGCCCGTCAGGCGCCCGATCTCTTCCGAAGCGAAACGAATGCTCTCGGCCTTCAACTCCAGCCTGTCTGAACCAATGCCAAGGGCGTCTTTCAGGTGTCGAACCGAACGCTCAGCCGCCAATTTCTGGCGGGCGGACACAAAAAGCGCTGACTCAACGTCACCGAAACGTTCCCTGAGGCGCCCCGTCAGTTCAGCAAGTAGCTCTGCAATTCCCTCACGGGTCTGGCAGGAAATGCGGATGCTGCCATCAGCATCGTTTCGGAGGAGTCCCAATCTGTTCTCCAGGAGGTCATACTTGTTTTCGACCAGCACGTCAGGCTGCTCAATGCTGGTATCAAGGACTTTGCTGCCCATGACGTCGGCTGACCACACCCACACCACCAGGTCTGCCCCGGACACGTGCTGCCGAGATCTTCGGACACCCTCCTCTTCAACTGCATCGGCCACGTTACTGCGCAATCCCGCTGTATCAGTGACGATCACGGGCATTCCATCCAGTTCAAGCGTAACCTCTATGGCGTCCCGCGTGGTTCCCGGCAGATCGGACACGATGGCCGCTTCGCGCCCTGCCAGGACATTGAGCAGGCTAGATTTGCCGGTATTGGGGCATCCTGCAAGAACAACGCGAAACCCGTCACGAAGCAGCTCTGAACCAGCCGAACGGCAGAGTTCGGCGCTGATCTGGCTGTGCAATGCCTGGATGTTCATATCGATGGCAGGCGCAGCAGCTTCGGCAACACCCGGTTCATCGGCAAAGTCCACCCCGGCCTCGATATGGGCCCGGATCTGCATCAACTGTTCCCGCCAGGACTCGAACCTCGAACTCGCCTGACCCGACATCTGCCGGAAGGCCTGCCGCCTCTGGCCAGACGTCCTGGCTTGGAGCAGGTCACCCAGCCCCTCAGCCTCGACAAGGTCCATCTTCCCATTGAGAAAACCGCGCCTGGTGAACTCGCCAGGCTCGGCAGGCCGTATACCCGGCAGAGAGGACAGAAGCGCCATCACGGCCGAGACAACGGCAGGGCTGCCATGCAGGTGGATTTCCGCACAATCCTCGCCCGTGAAGGAGCCAGGACCCGGGAACCAGACCACCATGGCCTTGTCCAATACTTCACCCGTCCTGCCATCACGTATGGCCCTCAGAGACATCCTCCGGGCCGGTGGCAGGCGGCCAGCCATGCATGCGAGAAGGTCCGGCGTATGGCTGCCCGACATACGGATGATCGCTATGGCTGAACGCCCTGTGCCGGAGGACAGGGCATAGATCGTGTCACTCACTGTCATTCCGGCCTCGAATCAACTCGCCGAAGCTCAGCAGGCGCAGGTTCCCGTCAGGCGTTCATCGAGTCGAAGAAATCGCTGTTCCCCTTGGTCTGCCGCAATTTGTCGAGCAAGAACTCGATGGCGTCAACAGTCCCCATGGGGTTGAGGATACGACGCAGCACATAGGTCTTCTTCAGCAGATCCGGTTTCACCAACAGTTCTTCCTTGCGGGTGCCGGATCTCAATATGTCGATAGCCGGGAAAACCCGCTTGTCCGCAACCTTGCGATCAAGGATGATTTCGGAATTACCGGTTCCCTTGAACTCCTCAAAGATCACTTCATCCATGCGGCTGCCCGTATCGATCAGCGCGGTGGCGATGATTGTGAGGGAGCCTCCCTCCTCAATGTTACGCGCCGCACCGAAGAAGCGCTTTGGCCGCTGCAATGCATTGGCATCAACACCACCGGTGAGCACCTTGCCGGAAGATGGGACGACCGTGTTGTAGGCCCGGCCGAGCCGCGTGATCGAATCCAGCAGGATCACCACATCACGCCCATGCTCCACCAGGCGCTTCGCCTTCTCGATGACCATCTCAGCCACCTGGACGTGCCGTGAGGCAGGCTCATCGAAGGTCGAGCTGATCACCTCGCCCTTTACCGACCGCTGCATATCGGTCACTTCCTCCGGACGCTCGTCGATCAGGAGGACGATCAGGTAGCACTCGGGATGATTGGCAGTGATCGCGTGGGCGATGTTCTGCAGCAGGACCGTCTTGCCGGTCCGCGGCGGCGCGACGATGAGGCCGCGCTGCCCTTTGCCAAGGGGAGACACGATGTCGATCACCCGGGAGGAGTAGTCCTTCTTGGTGGGATCTCCCGTTTCCATTTCCAGCCGCTCATCTGGATAGAGCGGCGTCAAATTGTCGAAATGAACCTTGTGCCGGGTTTTCTCGGGGTCTTCGAAATTGATCCGGTTGACCTTGACCAGAGCGAAATACCGCTCCCCGTCTTTCGGGCTCCGAATCTGGCCTTCGACCGTGTCGCCGGTTCGAAGGGTGAATTTCCGGATCTGGCTAGGGCTGATGTAAATATCATCAGGACCAGCCAGATAATTTGCGTCCGGAGAGCGCAGGAAGCCAAAACCGTCCTGCAAGACCTCTACCACGCCCTCGCCGATGATCTCGACGTCCCGGATGGCTAGGTTCTTGAGAATGGCAAACAGAAGCTCCTGCTTGCGCAATGCGCTCGCGTTCTCAACCTCGAGTTCCTCCGCCAGCGAAACAAGCTCGGCGGGTGTCTTCAACTTGAGGTCCTGAAGCTTGATTTCTTTCAGCTCGGATATGGCGGTCATCTATCTTTTCACAATGGGGGGTTCCGGCCAGAGGCGGGAACATTAAGGCGGGGTCGCATCAAGCCGTGGCGATGCGAAGCAATGACAATATAGACGTTTGCAGGCTCCGCGCCAACAACAAACTCAGAACGGCTTTACGACGACAAAGATCACGATGCCAATGAGCAGCACGGTTGGAACCTCATTTATGACCCTGAAATAGCGTCCAGACCGGTCTTCGCGGCTATCCCGAAACCGGCCGGCATGAGCCTCGAGAACGCCATGAAACACCAGCATTCCCAACACCAATACCATCTTGAGCCACAGCCAGACCGGCACCGGCCCGAACCAGCTGCCCACCCAAAGGAGCCACAGCCCAGTAATCACCGACACGAGTGCCGCCGGTCGCATGATCGCCTTGAGAAGCCGCCGCTCCATCACCGCAAAGACCGTGACGAGCTCTTTCTTACTAATGTTTTCAGCATGATAGACGAACAATCTTGGAAGATAAAAGAGGCCGGCCATCCACGAGATCACCGCGAGAATGTGCACGACCTTCAGCCAGAGATAGGTTTCACCCATCGAAACGCCTGACCTCATCCACAACAGCACCGACCACAGCAGGATCCGTCCCCAGCCTGATGCCATGGCCAAGATTGAAGATATGTCTCTGGCGGTCCACCGAAGCGCAGATCCTCTGGACCTCGCGCCGCACAACATCCTCACCGGCAATCAGCGCCACCGGATCCAGATTTCCCTGGACGACGATGTCATTCGGCAAAAGGCTCAGGTCAAATTCTGTTTCAATGCCAACCGCACTTGCCCCCGGCAATGCTGCAGCCCGCCTCTGATGAACACCGATGCCCCGCGCGAACACAATCACAGGCAAACCCGGATGGCGCTTGCGAACCCCGGAGATGATCTCAGCGATGGGCTTGAGGACGAAATCCTCCAACTCAGAGCCCACGAGGTCACCCGCCCAAGAGTCGAAAATCTGTAGCGCCTGGGCGCCAGCGTCG
>CAIYXE010000430.1 GCA_903930095.1 uncultured Hyphomicrobiales bacterium | reverse complement strand
CGGCTGGGGCGTGCCCCATTTCCGCGTGGACTATGAGGCCAACCGGAAGACCCATCTCTTCGCCACCATCGGGCCGCAGATTGCGGGCGGCATCGTGCTCTCGGGCCACACTGACGTGGTGCCGGTGGACGGCCAGCCCTGGACGAGCGATCCCTTCGATCTAACGGCGCGCGGCGAGCGCCTGTTCGGACGCGGCACCTGCGACATGAAGGGCTTCCTCGCCGTCTGCCTCGCGGAGGTGCCGAATTTCCTCAAGGCCGGGCTGAAATCCCCCATCCACCTGGCACTCTCCTGCGATGAGGAGGTGGGCTGCAAGGGCGTGCGCCCGCTGATCGCCCACATGCGTGACAATCTGCCCAAGCCCCGCGCCGTCATCGTGGGCGAGCCCACCTCCATGAAGGTGGTGAACGCCCACAAGAGTGCCGTTACCTTCGCAACCGAAGTCACGGGGCATGAGGCGCATTCCAGCCTCACGCATCACGGCGTCAATGCCATCCTGGTGGCGGGCGAGCTGCTTTCTGAAATCTCCCGCATCCGCCAGGACATGATCGCCGCGGGCGATCCCACCCAGCGTTTCGATCCGCCCTATTCCACCGTGCATGTCGGCGTCATCGAGGGCGGCACCGCCAAGAACATCATTCCGCGCCGCTGCGCCTTCCAGTGGGAGACGCGCCTTCTTCCCACGGCAGACCCCGGCGAAGTTCCCCGCCGCTTCGAGGATTTCGCCAAGAGCCTGGAACCCGCGATGAAGTCCGTGGCGCCCGAGGCGGGCATCGCCACGGAAACCGTCAACCTCGTTCCGGGCCTGGCGCCCGAGAAGGACTCTCCCGCCGAACATCTGGCGCTGCATCTGGCTGGCGCCAATTCCACCCATGCGGTGAGCTACTGCACCGAGGCGGGCCTCTTCCAGCAGATCGGAATCCCGTCCGTCATCTGTGGGCCCGGCTCCATCGAACAGGCCCACAAACCGGATGAATACATCGACACCTCCGAGCTTCGCAAATGCGAGGCCTTCCTCGGCAAGCTCACGCAGCAACTGATATAGGAAGATGATCCACATGCCGTGTGTGATAGCACGGCATAGGAATAAAAGTCAAGGATAAAATTCCTTCCGCGCGGACAGGCGCCCTCATCCGGCCTTTGGCCGCCTTCTCCCATCCTGCGGACGGGAGAAGGTGCCCGGCAGGGTGGATGAGGGCCTCCCTCCGCGAGTCACACCCTCACTGCAACAGCCTTGGAATCTCCTTCGCGAACTCCTTCTCGAACACCTTCTTCGCACCCTCAAAGGCCTCGATCTTCCCCCAGATCACCCAGTGCGTCTTGGTCGCCGTCATCCGGCCATAGGTTTCGGTGCGGGTGTGCCAGTTGCCGCGGTGGCGTTCCTCCGTCCAGTGCGTTTCCATCTTCGCCGACAGCGGGTCATCCGGCAGGATCGCATATGTCTCGCGCCCGGCGCCGGAGACCACCATCCCATGCGGGTGCAACTCGTATTCGCCGAAATCGTCCACAATCTCGATCCGCAACGCGCCGGTGGCCTCGTCCACCGTGCTCTCGCGCCGGTTCCACGGCGCCTTGCGTTCCGTCATCTCGGCGGGTGGGGCGGCCTGCGCGCCGGGCCAGGAGAGCGGCACCTCATTGGCCACCTCCTTGCGCAGTGGCAGGTGCAGCTGCGAGGTTCCGGCATGAACGGTCAGCGTCACCGGCTCCGGGGCGGGCCACATCATCGGGTAATAGGCGGTGGAGATCGCCACCCTGATCTTGTGTCCCTTCGGCACCCGCCAGGCGATGTCGTCGAGCTTGATCTTCATGCGGTACCGCTTGCCGGGCTCGAGCGGCATGGGGTTCTCGCGGCTGTCCCGCATGCACAGGTTCTGCAAGTGGTAGGTGATGCGTGAGACCTCGCCCGTGGGCCACACGTCGTTGAGGCGCACCGCGATGTGCGCCACGGGCTTGTCCACCGAAAAGTCCAGATCAACCGCCGGCTGGCCCACGATGTCGATGTCGGTCACGAGTGCCGGCGTGTCGAAGGTGATCGACTGCGCGTCGTCGCGCTGCTGGTCGCCGGGGAATTCCGGTCCCAGCCAGATGATGCAGTATTCGCCGCCGTCCGCCCCCGTGGTCTGCTTCGATGAGATGGTGAGCGCCGTCTCGCTTCCCGCATTGGGCCCGATGCCGCCGGCGTTCAGCCACCATTTCTTCGTCTCGACATGGCCGAAGCCCCAGAAGCTGTCGCCCAGCCAGCGCCCGTTGATGCGCTCGGGGAAGGTACCGGGCTTCCATGGCTCCATCACGTAGTAGCGGAAATCGGGATCGCGGGAGACGCCGGTGTTCTGGCCCTTCAGCCACTGGTCCCACCAGCGGAGGCACTCCTGCAGGAAGCCGATCCTCGGTTCCGGCACCGCAAAATGCGGATATTTGTGCGCCCAGGGTCCGATGATGGCCTTGCGCGTCACCCGCAGCCCCTTCATCAGGCGCGGCACGGCGTTGGAGTAGGCGTCGTTCCAGCCGCCCACCACCAGGGTGGGGGCCTCCACGGCAGAGAAATTCTCGCAGATCGAGCCATGCTTCCAGTAGGCGTCGCGGTGCGGATGCTCGAGCCAGGGGATGACCAGGAAGGGCTCGTTCTCCAGCCGCTCCATCCACATCTTGCGCCAGCGGTTGCCGACGATCTTGGGGTCGGGCGGGCGTGAGGAATAGGCGAGCATGGTGGCGGCCCAGCCCATCATCTCGTTCAGCACCGTGCCACCCTTGTAGTGCACGTCGTCCTCATAGCGGTCATCGGTGGAGCAGATGGTGACGATGGCCTTCAGCGCCGGGGGCTTCCGCGCCGCCACCTGCAGCGCATTGAAGCCGCCCCAGGAGATCCCGAACATGCCGACCTGGCCGGAGCACCATGTCTGCTTGGCGATCCAGGCGATCACCTCAAGCGCGTCGTCCTGCTCCTGCTTGGCATATTCGTCCAGCATCACGCCGCCCGATTCGCCGTTGCCGCGCATGTCGACGCGGATCGCGGCATAGCCGTGGCCGGCGAAGTAGGGGTGTGTCAGCGCATCGCGCACATGGGTTCCGTCCCGCTTGCGGTAGGGCAGGTATTCGAGCAGCGCCGGCACAGGCTCGGCCTCCGCATCCTCCGGAAGCCACATGCGCGCGGCGAGCTTGGTGCCGTCGGAGAGCGGAATCCAGATGTTCTCGATTTCCTTCACCTTGCGCGGAAAGTCGGTGATCGTCGTGATGGTCATGAGCCCCCTCGGGAAAAAATCCGGCGTGTGACGGCCGGCACAGCATTCGACTGCCCCCACGTTACAAGGGTGGACATCGAAAGCAAAGATGAACGCCGGATAAACCACCAGCTCAGACCCCGTTCAGGGCAAGGCGGCTAGACCGGCAGACAGAACAGACGTCAGGGAAAGAACGCCATGAAAAAGCTCCTCGGGACCCTCGCCGCCGCTGCCCTCGGCCTTGCCATCTTCGCCTCTGGCGCTCACGCCGGGTCAGTTGCGCCCAGCCAGCAGGACTCCGTCATGATCGTCCCGGCTTCGGCCGGCCCGGTGGACCAGCAGGCCCCGGCCTCCACCTTCAGGCGCGGCAAGCTTGTGGCCTTCGAGACCACCGCTGAGGCCGGCGACATCATCGTGCTGACCCGGCAGAACCAGCTCTACCTGGTGCTGGGTAACGGCACGGCCGTGATGTACCGGGTCGCCACCGCCAAGAAGGGCTTCGAGTGGAAGGGATCGCACGCCGTCACCGCAAAGACCAAGTGGCCGGACTGGCGCCCGCCGGCCTCGATGCGCAAGCGCCGCCCGGACCTTCCCGCCTTCATGGCGGGCGGCCCCGACAATCCGCTGGGCGCCCGCGCCATTTATCTCGGCTCCTCGATCTACCGCATCCACGGCACCAACGAGCCCTCCTCCATCGGCAAGGCCGCCTCCTCGGGTTGCATCCGCATGCTGAACGAGGACGTGACGGAACTCTACCAGCACGTGAAGATCGGCGCGCGTGTCAGCGTGCTCTGATCCACCGGCAATCCTTCACCTCAAGACAGGGCTCCGCGAGGGGCCCTTTTCTTGTCAGCCATTCGGCGGGAGATCGCTGCCCTTGAACTGCAGTTCGTAGTTCACGATGAGGCGCAGATCATCCAGCTGGTCATGGGTGCCGTCGGGGTCTTCTGTGTCGACGATGGCATAGCTTGCCCGCAGCCACAGCGGCGCCAGCCAATCCAGATCGCCATCGCGTGCGCTGAAACGGTAGTCAGCGGAGAAGTCGTACTCGTTCCACGTGTCGAGCCCGTCCTTGACCTCCATGTCGAGTGCCGCCACTGCCTTCACCACCAGTCCTTCTGCGCCGACCTTGCCAAAGTCGAAGGAGGCGCCGAGGAGAAGCGTCTGCTCCTCCGAGCGGTCGAAGACCTTCACGATCATGTTGGTGTAGCCAGGCCAGGACCCGTAGGGCGCCTGCCAGCTGTCTTCCGTGCCGGAAAAATCGCCCGCAAATGTGTATCCTGCGGTCAGGGTCAGCCCGCTGTAGGTGAAGTCGCCCCTGATGCCGCCGATCCAGGCGTCGTATCCGGCACCCGTCAGCAACGCGTCGCCGATGCTGGACTGGTACATGAACTGGCCGGAGGCTCTGAGCTTCACCTGATCCGACAGTTCGTAATCCCATGCCGCATCGCTATAGGATGACACCAGCAGGTTGGGCACGACATAGAGCGAGGTCCGCGCCTTCAACTCTTCAATGGGCGAGAACGCCACCCCGCCAAGATACATGCCGGAATTCCCGGTGATGTCCGCGTCCGCCACCTTGGCCATGTTCACGAACTCATCCGCATTGCGCACCTTCATCGCGGTCAGCACGCCGGCGTAATAGGTCAGAGGTCCGATCTCTCCGGTCAGGGAGCCCCCCTCGAATGTGTTGGGCGTCATGCGGCTGTCCTGGGGGTTGACCTCCGGCTGGTTCACCATCTGCCGGTAGAATGTCAGAACCTGGTCCTCGAATTTCAGCGCGGCATAGGCCTGGCCCAGCACGCTGTAGCCTTCCTG
>CAIYXE010000429.1 GCA_903930095.1 uncultured Hyphomicrobiales bacterium | reverse complement strand
TGCTAAGGTTGAACATTCTCAGGTCAATGGCGACCGCGTGATCTTCCGCACAGGCCCCGCGCAATTCTGGATCGTGGAGCCCGAGGCGGACAGCATGCCCGCCCGCCTTGATGGCGTAGGCGCAGTGACACCGCTGACCCACAGCCGGGTGCGGATCTCACTCGAAGGGGCACCCGCACGTGAGGTGCTGGCGATGCTGATCCCCGTCGATGTTCACCCCTCGGTTTTCTCGGCCGGCTCCGTGGCGCTGACTGGAATTCACCACACGCCCGTGACCGTGCATTGCACGGGGGACCATAGCTTCGACATCTACGTGATGCGGACATTTGCGCTGAATGTCTGGGAGATCGTCACCGATGCGGCGCGCGTGTTTGCAGGAAGTCCCTGAGCGGCAACAGACCGTTCTTTCGTGCCTTTGTCGCCGGGTAGATGGCGCAGTAGTCGTGCCCGAGCGGCAGTGACTGACTGTCCAGCGCCACCAGCCTGCCGTGGCGCAGGTCTTCTTCCGCCAGGGCGCGCTGCCCCAGCACGATGCCGAGCCCGCGCCGCGCGAAGTCGAGTGCGAGCAGCGATGAGCCGACGCGATGGCCCTTTGCGGGATCGATGCGGCGTGCAGGCAGGAAGCGGGCGAGCCAGTCATCCCACGTCGGGTGGGAGGCAAAGCTCTGCCCCCAGTTGGTGTGAACGAAAAGGCTGTCATCCGCATTGCGGATCGCGGTGCGCTCGGCCAGGGCTGGCTGGCACATGGGCAACACCTCATCGCGAAAGAGCGAAACCGCGTGAAGCCCCGGGTAGTAGGAGCTGCCATAGGTGATGCGCAGGTCAATTTCGCCGCTGGCGAAGCCGACAGGATCATCCGCGATGCGAAGGTCCACGCGCAGGGCTGCATTCTCCATGAAGGCGGCGAAGGCCGGCATGAACCAGCATTCGGCAAGTGACGGGATCACGCTCACCACCAACTTGGCGCGGCTGCTGCCCGCCAGAACGCGGTGGGTGAGAGATGAGATGTCCTCGAGGGCCGGCGTGATGCCGGCGTGGATGGCATGGCCCGCATCGGTGAGGACGATGCGGTTGTTGAGGCGGGTGAACAATTTCCGCCTGAGGAAGGTTTCGAGGTTGCGCACCTGCTGGCTCACCGCCGCTGGGGTGACATTCAGTTCGTCAGCCGCCGCCACATAGCTGCCTGTGCGGGCTGAGGCTTCGAAGTATTTCAATGCGTTAAGTGGAGGAAGCTTGAGCATGCTGCAAGACCTGACTTAGAAAAACCAAGCCAGACTAACATTTTGCGCCGTTGCGGCAATGCGAGGTTCTGCAATTCTGTCAGCCGGAACGCCGGAGACTGCCATGCGCCACATTCTCGACCTTGACCGCTATCCGCTCGACAGGCCGGGCACCCCCGCCTGGGAGGCGCTGGTCTCCCGTTGCCGCGCTGACCTTGCGCGTGATGGCATGTTCAACCTCGTGGGGCTCGTGCGGCCGGACGCGCTGGCGCAGGCCATTGCTGAAATCCACCCGGTGATGGAGACGCTGTCCTTCACCCACCGCCGCCGCCACAACATCTATTTCCGCAAGGAAATTCCGGAGCTCGCCGCAGATCATCCCGCACTCGCCCTGTGCGAGACGGTGAACCATACCGTCTGCGCCGACCAGATCACCCAGTCGATTCCGCTGTGGATCTATGAATGGTCGCCTTTCATCAGCTTCCTCGCCGCCGCCATGGGCAAGGAGGCACTGTTTCCGGCGCGTGATGCTCTCGCGCGGGTCAATGTGATGGCCTATCGCGATGGCGAGGCGCTGAACTGGCATTTTGACCGCAGCGAGTTCACCACCACGCTTCTGTTTCAGGCGCCCGATGAGGGCGGTGAGTTCATCTACCGCACGGATCTCCGCAGCGACTCCAACCCGAATTATGACGGCGTCGCGCGCCTTCTGCGCGGCGAGGACCCGGATGTGAAGATGCTCACCCTCTCACCCGGAACGCTGAACGTATTCCGCGGCAAGAACACCGCCCACAAGGTAGGCACCGTGAAGGGCGCCCGTGAGCGCATCATCGCGGTGTTCTCCTTCTTTGACCGGCCAGGCGTGGTGTTCTCGCGCGAAGACCAAATGGGGTTCTACGGACGGACAGCCTGAGCGCCTTCATGAGGCGCTTCGCCACGCCGTGTTGTGAAGGCTGCGCTCGAGGCCCTCATTCCGCCTAGGACCGCATCCGCTTGCCTTCCGGGTCGAAGGGCGGCTCGGTGATGATGGTTGCCTTGCGGTTCTCGCCGATGATCTCGATCTCGAAGGCGCCATTGGCGGTCTCGCTCGCGAGTTCGACGGGCACATAGCCCTGTGCCATCGACTTCTCCACATAATGCGCGTAGCCGCCGGAGGTGACCCAGCCAACGACCTTGCCCTTGTGCCAGATCGGCTCGTCACCCAGCACGTCCGCATCACCCGCATCGACGATCATGGAGACGCGGCGCAACTTGCCGCCTGAGCGCTTTTCCTCCATCGCCGCCTCGCGGCCCACGAAGTCATTCTTGGTCAGGTCGATGAAGCGGTCCATGCCGGCCTCGAAGCCGCCGTAAATCGGGCGAAGCTCGCGGAACCAGGTGGGGAAGTTCTTCTCGAGGCGCATGCAGAGAAGCGCACGCATGCCGAAGTTGACGATGCCATGGGCCTCACCTGCGCGCATGATCTCCTGGTAGAGGCGGCGCTGGTATTCGGGGGTCACCCAAATCTCATAGCCAAGGTCGCCCGTGTAGGTGACACGGTTGATGAGTGCGGGGCAATGCGCCACCTCCATGGAGCGGTGATCCATGAATTTGAAGGCGGCATTCGACACGTCCTCGTCCACAAGCTGCTCCAGCACCGCGCGCGACCTGGGGCCGGCGATCGAGAGGCCGACGAGACCCATGTCATAGCGGTGGATCTGAACCGAGCCATCGGCGGGCACATGCTGCTCGAACCAGCGCATGTGATATTTCTGCGCCTGGGACGAACCCCACATGTAGAAGCATTCATCTGCGGCCTTGGCGATGGTGAAATCGCCGATCAGCTTGCCTGCGGGATTGAGCATGGGGGTGAGGATGATGCGGCCCGTCTTCGGCATCTTGTTGGTCATCATGCGGGAAAGGAAGGCCTCCGCACCTGCGCCCGTGAAGCGGTACTTGGCGAAGTTGGCGATCTCGGTCACGCCCACGCCGTTGCGCGTGGCCAGCACCTCCGCCTTCACATGGGCGAAGTCGTTGGAGCGGCGGAAGGAGACGATATCCTTCGGCTCCACGCCCTTGGGCGCAAACCACAGCGGGGTTTCGAGGCCCCACGAGTCGCCCATCACCGCGCCCTTGGAAATCATGATGTCATACAATGCGGTCGTCTGCTGCGGACGGGCCGCCGGGAGTTCTTCATTGGGGAAACGGATCGAGAAGCGGCGGGAATAGTTCTCGCGCACCTTCTCGTTGGTGTAGGTGCGGGTTGCCCATTCACCGAAACGCGCGCAATCCATGGCCCAGACATCGAAGCCCGGGTCGCCGTTCACCATCCACTGTGAAAGCGCCAGGCCCACGCCGCCACCCTGGCTGAAGCCTGCCATCACGCCGCAGGCGAGCCAGAAATTGCGCACGCCCTGAACGGGGCCGACAATCGGGTTGCCATCGGGCGTAAAGGTAAAGGGCCCGTTGATGACGCGCTTGATGCCGGCCGTGGCGAGCGCGGGGAAGTGCTTGTAACCAAGCTCCAGATTCGGCTCGATCCGGTCGAGATCGGGCTGCAGCAATTCGCGGCCGAAGCCCCAGGGCGTGTTCTTCGGGCTCCACGGCACGCAGGCGCGCTCATAGGTGCCGAGCACCATGCCGGAGCGCTCCTGGCGCATGTAGATTTCCGACTTGAAGTCGATGATGTGGGGCAGCTCGTGGCCGCGCTCCTTGTTGTAGGCCACGACCTCCGGCATCTCGTCGGTGACGAGATACATGTGCTCCATGGCAAGCACCGGAAGCTCGATCCCCACCATGCGGCCAACCTCGCGTGCCCACAGGCCGCCGCAGTTCACCACATGTTCGGCGTGGATGGAGCCCTTGTTGGTGATGACGTCCCAGGTGCCGTCCTTGCGGTGCTTGAGCTCCTCGACCTTGGTGTCTTGGTAGATTTCAGCCCCGCCGATGCGGGCGGACTTGGCATAGGCGTGAGTCGTGCCCTCGGGGTCAAGGTTGCCATCGGCGGCATCGATCATCGCGCCGACGAAATATTTCTCTTCCAGCAGCGGGTGCATCTTCTTGGCTTCCGCCATGGAGATGATCTCGGTCTCGAGACCGAGGTAACGGGCGCGGGCATGGGCCATCTTCAGCCATTCCATGCGTTCCGGCGTGTCCGCAAGGATCAGCCCGCCCGAGCGGTGAAGGCCGCAGGCCTGGCCCGAGATCTGCTCCAGCTCATTGTAGAGCGCGATGGTATAACCCTGCAGCTTCGCCACGTTGGGGTCGCCGTTCAGCGTGTGGAAGCCGCCGGCGGCATGCCATGTGGAGCCCGAGGTGAGGATGTCGCGCTCGACCAGCACCACGTCCTTCCAGCCGGCCTTGGTGAGATGATAGAGCACCGAGCAGCCGACAACACCGCCGCCGATCACCACGACACGAGCCTGGGTCTTCATGAAAAATATCCTTGTGGAATGGGGTTTTCTCTGGCGGTTTTAGACGCTGGGCTTAAGGCCCGCAATCGCCGGGGGCGGTGAAAAGAATTCATCCAGAACAGAAATGGCCCCGCCGCGGGGGCAGGGCCACTTCAAAACTGACGAAGAAAGACGCTCAGATCGCGTCCTTGACTTCCTTGGCGGCGCGGAAGGCCAGCTTCTTGGAGGCCTTGATCTTGATGGCCTCGCCCGTGGCGGGGTTGCGGCCCATGCGGGCGGGGCGCTTCTTGACCTGGAAGATGCCAAGCCCGGTGACGCGCACCTTGTGGCCCTTCTTCAGGTTCTTGACGGTGAGTTCGACGAAGGCGCTGAGGAATTCGCCAGCTGCCTTCTTGGACATCTCGTGCTTCTCTGCCAGTTCGGCGGCGATCTTCGAAAGGGCAATCGTCTGGATCTTGTCGTCAGCCATGTCTTCTCTCCTTATTGGGGTTGGCTGGGCGAGAGCGTTAACAAAGCTTTCGATTCGGGAAAACCCTTATTTCTCACGGTTTTTTCGGAGCGTGATCGGCAAAACCCTTGAGAACCGGGCCTCAATGACCGGCCTGTTGATGAGAAAACAATAAAAACCATTCTATATCATATACTTAAGATGGCTCTTCTGGCGGCTTGCCGGGGGCTTGCGTGGCAATATCCAGGTGGTTCTTGAGGGGGATGGGGGCTAGCCGGTGTTTTGTGGAAAACGCATTCAGATTGGCCCGCCTCTGTGCCTCGAGCGAATCGCCGGACATGTTGCGGGCATGCACCCTGATCGCGACGGCCGGGCTCTGGATGTGCGTCAGTTCATGGCCCGCGCGCGCGATGCGGAGATACCAGTCCCAGTCCCAGTAGAAGGGAAGCGCCTCATCGAAGGGCCCGAGCTCCGCATGCAGGCGGCGCTGGTACATGACGCCGGAGATCAGGATGGTGTTGTCGCGCGTCAGCGTTTCGGCGTCGGCGTGGAAGGCGAAGGGCAGGCTCTCCCGCCCGTCCTCGAAGGCCATGATGCCATCGGCATAGCAGAAGGCGCTGCCGCGGCCGAAGGCCAGCGCCGCCTTTTCGAAATAGGTCTCATCGGTAAACCAGTCATCATCGTCGAGAAAGCAGATCACCTCGCCTGATGCATGGGCAACACCCATGTTGCGCGCCGGCACGGGCCCGCGCTCGCGGTTGTCGAGGACGGTGATCGACGGGTGCATCTGGCCCACCGCCTCCGCGGCGCCTGTGCCGTCATCCACGACGATGATTTCCTGTGGCGGATATGTCTGCGCGATCACGCTTGTGAGCGCCTGGCGGAGGAAATGATGACGTCCGCGGGTGGGAATGACGACGGAAATGCTGTTCATGCTGCGGTTACGCGACTTGGCGCCTTCAGGATCGCTTGCGGGTTCAGGCGATGCTATAGCACGGTCCCATGATCGCCGCGCTGCAGATGTATGACTGGCCGGAAATGCGCGATGCCACGGACCGCTGGTGGGCAGGTCTGTCCCGGCATCTGGGCGTTGATGTGCCGCTGTCGCGCACGGATGATTACACAACTCCCTGGTTCGATGACGCGCTCGCCTTCGCGCAGACCTGCGGCTATCCCTTCACCCATGCGTTGAAGGGCAAGGTCAGGATCGTCGCCACGCCGCATTATGAAGCGGATGGCTGTGAGGGACCGAATTACTGCAGCTTTGTCTTTGCCCGGGAGAAGAGGCCCTTGGCGGATTATCGCGGCACTGTGGCCGCCGTAAACTCAGCTGACTCGATGTCTGGCATGCTGGCGCTGAAACTCGTCTTCGCGCCTCACGCCGAACAGGGCCGCTTCTTCTCACACGCCATCGAAAGCGGCGGCCACCTCAGGTCCCTTGCGGCGGTGCGTGCGGGCCGGGCCGATGTCTGCGCCATCGACAGTGTCTGCGTGGCGCTTGCGCGCCGCTACCGCCCGCAGGACCT
>CAIYXE010000428.1 GCA_903930095.1 uncultured Hyphomicrobiales bacterium | reverse complement strand
TGATCGTCGCCATGCTCACCATGTCCATGGGCATGATGATGCTGCCCCCGACCGTAATCTCGCTTCCATTCAAGGTGTTGTTTTTTGTATTGATCGACGGGTGGAATCTTCTTGTCGGAAGCCTGATCAATTCCTTTATCATTCCTTAACCTTCTCCTTTAGCGCCGCAGTAGCAAGTCATGGCTACCCTTTCTGGCAACGGGGAGGGTTCGCCCTTGGGCATGATGCAATCCCGTTACGCCGGCGCTCCGCCGGAATGTCCTCCAAGTGTGTAGCGTATGGGTAAGGGGACATTCACCTATGACCAGCATAATGACGAACCAGTCTGCAATGACGGCGTTGCAGAGTCTCACGAACACCAACAAAAACCTCAGTCAGACACAGAACCGGATATCAACGGGCTATCGGGTCAGCAACGCTGAAGATAATGCAGCCTACTGGTCGATCGCGACAACGATGCGATCCGACCGCGCCGCGTTGTCAACCGTCAAGGATGCGCTCGGACTCGGAGCAGCCACACTCGATGTGGCCTACACCGGCATGAAGACTGCGATCGACGTCACGAAGGAGATCAAGAACAAGCTGGTCGCCGCCCGGCAGCCGGGTATTGACCGCGAGAAGGTTCAGTCCGAAATCGTGGAGCTGCAGAACCAGCTCCAGAGCGTGGCCGACTCGTCGGTGTTCTCCGGCGAGAACTGGCTCTCGGTAGACTCTAGCGCCGCCGGATACAACGCCACAAAGACGATGATCGCCTCCTTCTCCCGCAGCGGTGGAGACGTCTCCGTGGGAACGATCTCGGTGGACGTT
The DNA here is from genome assembly GCA_903930095.1 of uncultured Hyphomicrobiales bacterium. Taxonomy (GTDB): domain Bacteria; phylum Pseudomonadota; class Alphaproteobacteria; order Rhizobiales; family Aestuariivirgaceae; genus Aestuariivirga. Next base: position 3,274 of record CAIYXE010000428.1, on the reverse strand, counting down.
GACGGTACCAAGCTGTTCGATGCAAACGACCAGTCCGGCCTTCTCGACACAGAGGATACCACCGCGAATGGCGGCGATGACTTCTCCGTCTCTTCTTTGAGTATTTCGGCGATCACAGACAGCGACGACGATCTTGAGGATCTCGAGCAGATGATCGGCTTCGTCGATGAAGCCATTAGCGGCATGACGACAGCGGCAAGTAATCTGGGTGCAATCAAGCAGAGAACGAAGCTCCAGTCCGAATTCGTCTCTGCCTTGATGACGGCGATTGACCGTGGCGTAGGCGCCCTGGTCGACGCCGACATGAACGAGGAGTCAACGAGGCTCCAGGCCCTGCAGGTCCAGCAGCAGCTGGGCATTCAGGCGCTCAGCATCGCAAACCAGAACAGTCAGTCAATCCTGTCACTGTTCCGCTAAGGTTCCGCTCCGTCGAGTGAAACGCGGCCGTCAGAATCTTGCGGCCGCGTTTCCGACAATTCGATTTAAGTCTTTGGAAACCCTGTTGCGCTTACCATGAGGCCAAGCGACGGGAGTGGACGGCAAAGTCCCTCAGGCATGATGCCGATGCCGTCCGCCCGGAGAGAGATCCGGATGTCCCAGTCTGTAACGTGTGCCAAGGGACAAAGGCTTTATGGCTAGTATCATGACAAACGTCTCTGCAATGACGGCATTGCAGAGCCTCAACTCCACAAACAAACAGCTCTCGACAACCCAGGCCCGGATTTCCACCGGCTTCCGTGTCTCGAGCGCGGAAGACAATGCCGCCTACTGGTCGATCGCGACCACAATGCGTTCTGACAATGGAGCGCTTTCGACGGTCAAGGATGCCTTGGGCCTTGGCGCCGCAACACTTGACGTGGCCTACACCGGCATGAACAAGGCGATCGACGTCGCCAAGGAGATGAAGAACAAGCTCGTCGCGGCCCGTCAGCCCGGAATCGACCGGGAGAAGGTGCAGTCGGAGATCGCTGAACTCCAGAATCAGTTGACAAGCATCGCGGGGTCTTCGGTGTTCTCAGGCGAAAACTGGCTGTCGGTGGATTCGAGCCAGGCCGGCTACAACTCGTCCAAGACGATCGTTGCCTCTTTCTCGCGATCCGGCGGGTCGGTCTCGGTCGGAACGATCGCGATCGACCTTACCTCGACCGAACTCATAGACTCTGCTGACCAGAGTGGAATCCTCGATAGTGAGGATACGACCACGAATAGCGGAGCAACCTACTCTATACTCACGCTTGACATATCGACCATCACCGACACCGATGACGATCTCGAAGACCTCGAGCAGATGCTGGCCTGGGTGGATGACGGAATCAGCTCCATGACAACGGCGGCAAGCAACCTCGGTGCTGTCAAGCAGCGCACAAATATGCAGAGGGAGTTCATAGGCTCGCTGATGGATGCGATTTCCCGTGGTGTCGGCACGCTGGTCGATGCCGACATGAATGAGGAGTCTACGCGGCTCCAGGCGCTGCAGGTCCAGCAGCAGCTCGGCGTGCAGTCGCTGAGCATCGCCAACCAGAACAGTCAGCAGATCCTCTCGCTGTTCCGCTAGCGCCACCGCAAGAAAGGACGCCAGTCCGGTCGGGAGCTGGCGTTCCTTCCTCCCTTCGTGTGCGTTAACCACTCGCTAACCATAATGAGTGTATCTGTTTGCCAGCGGAGCAGGCATGAAGCCTGCCGGGCATGATGCCATTCCGCGTGGCCGGCCTCGCTCCGGAATGTCGTCTCCTCATTGGTTCGCTTAGGGGCACTCCGAAATGGCCAGTATATTGACCAATGGGTCAGCAATGACCGCATTGCAGACTCTGACGGCTACAATCCGCAAACTCGATGAGACGCAGACCCGAATATCGACGGGGTTGAGGGTCGGAAAGGCTGAAGACAACGCCGCCTACTGGTCGATTGCCACGACGATGCGATCTGACAATGGTGCGCTGTCGACAGTCAAGGACGCCCTGGGCCTTGGCTCGGCCACCATCGATGTCGCCTATACCGGAATGAACAGCGCAATCGAATCGGTAACTGAAATCAAGAACAAGTTGGTCGCCGCCCGCCAACCTGGTGTTGACCGGGGAAAGATCCAGTCCGAGATCACGGAACTGCAGCGGCAGCTCACCAGTATCGGCGCAACGTCCGTCTTCAGCGGTGAGAACTGGATTTCCGTTGATTCCTCCGCGCCTGGATATAACGCAACGAAGACGATCGTTGCTTCCTTCTCCCGAAGCAGCGGATCGATCTCAATCGGAACGATTTCAGTGAACGTCGAAGACGTGAAACTCTTCGATGCAGCTGACCAGTCGGGAATCCTCGATACGGAGGACACGACGGCGAATGGCGGTGCAACCTATTCCGTCTCGAGCCTTGACATTTCAGGCCTCACCAACTCGGACGAGGACACCGAGGACCTCGAGCAGATGATCACCTGGGTCGATACCGCAATGACCGAGATGACGATATCTGCTGCCAATCTTGGTGCAGTGAAGCAGAGAGTTACTCTGCAGAGGGACTTCGTGTCCGCCTTAATGGATGCGATCACGCGCGGTGTTGGCGCGCTGGTGGATGCGGACATGAACGAGGAATCGACCAAGCTTCAGGCGTTGCAGGTCCAACAGCAGCTCGGTGTACAGTCGCTCAGTATCGCAAATCAGAACAGTCAGAACATACTCTCACTCTTCAGGGGATAGCGTGATTGGGCTTTCAAAGCCCGCACAAGATTCAAGGTTGAAATTGGCCGCCCAAAGGGTTTACGGAGTTCGATGTGGCGAGCGTTCTGGATATTCTGAGAAGGCTTCGCGACAGCCTGGCCGCACTCGGTGCGCGGCGCTTGATTGCCCTCGGGCTGACGGCGCTCACCGTCTTCGTACTGGTCGGCGTGAGCGGCTATTTGCTAAGCCGGCCCCAACAGGAAGTACTCTACTCCGGGCTCGATCCTCAGGACGTCACGCGCATGGGCGCGGCTCTTCAGGATGCTGGCATTCCATTCGACATCAGTGTCGCGGGCGATGCGGTGATGGTTCACATGGGACAAGCCGGAAAGGCCCGCATGCTGTTGGCCCAGAAGGGACTGCCGAGAAGCGACACGGCAGGTTATGAACTGTTCGACAAGCTTGGTTCTCTTGGCCTCACGACCTTCATGCAGCAGATCACAAAGGTGCGCGCGCTGGAGGGCGAAATTGCGAGAACGATCGGGTTGATCGACGGTGTGAAGGCCGCACGTGTTCACCTCGCGCTCCGCAACGAGGGCAGTTTCCGGGGTACCAATGATCAGGCG
>CAIYXE010000427.1 GCA_903930095.1 uncultured Hyphomicrobiales bacterium | reverse complement strand
GCCGAGATAGGTGCCGCCGACCGCGAGGCCACGATCGCGATCGACCTCGAACGAGGTGTGCCAGCGGCCGTGCATGCTGTCGAACTCGAGGAGATGCGCCGTTGCCTCCACGCCGCCCTTGATCTCGTTGAGATGGACGACCTCGAGGCGGTTGTCGCGCCGCGGATCGTCGGCGGGCCGGGGGATGCCGCCCAGCGCCGCGCGCAGCGCCAGCCGCCCCATGCGGCCCATGCCGTTGATGCCGATCTTCATCGCCGTCTCTGCTCCTAGGCCGGCACGCGGGCGGAATCGCCGATCTCGTCGAGCCGCTTCTTCAGCGCCATCCGGTCGAGCGAGGCGTAGGGCAGGTTGACGAAGATCTCGAGGCGCCGGCGGATCATGCCGTAGAGCTCGTTGATCATCGTCGCGCGCTCGATCTCCGAGCCCATGAACTTGGCGGGGTCGGGCAGCGGCCACGCGCCCGTCACCGGCCGCTCGCCGAAGTCGGGACAGTGCTGGCCCTGCAGGATGTCGCAGAGCGTGATAACGAAATCCATGCGCGGCGCATCCGGGCCGGTGAACTCGTCCCACGACTTGCAGCGCAGCCCGTCGACCGGATGACCGAGGACCCGGAGCTTGGCGAGCACCTCAGGCATCGGCTGTCCGGCCGGGTCGGAGCCGGCCGAGTAGGCGTTGAAGCGGCCCTTGCCGACCTGCCCGAGGATCGCCTCGGCCATGAGGGATCGGGCGGAGTTGTGCGTGCACAGGAAGAGGACGTTGAAGGCGGGAGTCATGTGAACCTCGGGTTGATCCTCGGGGAGGAGTCGCGCCAGGTCGCCACAGAGGTCCGGTCGTCCGCCACAGCACGTCTCCGTCAGGAAGCTGAAGAGCGCGCGCAAACCGGCGAATCGGACCGCGTAGATGATGTTGCGGCCCTGCCGGGTGGACTGGACGAGGCCGGACTGTTCGAGAGCGGCCAGATGGAACGACAGCGTCGAGGGCAGTTGCCCCAGTGCGCTGGCGATTTCGCCGGCCGCCATGCCGGAAGCGCCCTTGGTCGCCAGAATCCGCATCAGGTTGAGGCGGGTTTCCTGCGAAAGGGCACTGAATCCGGCGGCGGCGTCCGACGCTTCCATAGTTCTCGAATAATCCAAAAATGTGACATACGTATTACTCGGCTGACTGTCATGAGTCGATGGCCAGCCCCGACAGATCGACCCGGAGACGACCCGCATGTCCCTTTTTGAGCGTTACCTGACCCTGTGGGTCGCCCTGTGCATCGTCGTCGGAATCGCTCTGGGGCATTTCTTCCCCGTCCTCTTCCATGCCGTCGGGGCGGCGGAGGTGGCACACGTCAACCTGCCGGTCGCGGCGCTGATCTGGCTGATGATCATCCCGATGCTGATCAAGGTCGACTTCGCCGCCATCGCCGAGGTGCGGCGGCACTGGCGCGGCATCGGGGTGACGCTGTTCATCAACTGGGCGGTGAAGCCCTTCTCGATGGCCGCCCTCGGCTGGCTGTTCATCGGCTGGCTGTTCAGGCCGTGGCTGCCCGCCGACCAGGTCGACAGCTACATCGCCGGCCTCATCCTG
>CAIYXE010000426.1 GCA_903930095.1 uncultured Hyphomicrobiales bacterium | reverse complement strand
AGACAACAAGGCGAAATCAGGGCAGCGCCCGTGCCGGGGAAGTGACTTGCCTGCCCCGGCCCGCCGAACTACACCCCCGGCCACAACAACCGGAGCAACCGCCATGCCCACACGCCGCACCATCATCGCCTCCCTTGCTGCCCCTTCAGCACAGCTGGCAATTCCGCCGGGCAGCCTCATGCTGCTGCTGGCGGCTGACGGCACGACAAGCGTCCTCGCCACCCACGGCTAATGCCGGTGACGCAGATCGCCGTCAGCGCCTTCTACAAATTCGTGACGCTGCAACGCGCCGCGGCGCTGCGCTTGCCCGTGCTGGAGGCCGCACGCGCCCACGGCATCCGGGGAACGATCCTTCTCGCGCCGGAGGGCATCAACGGCACCATCGCCGGCGCACCTGACGCTTTGGCCGCCATGATGGCCTTTCTCCGCAGCCACCCGGAATTCGCCGGTCTCGAAGGCAGGCAGTCCCTTGCGGATGAAATGCCCTTCGGCCGCATGAAGGTGCGCCTCAAGAAGGAGATCGTCACCATGGGCGTCGCCGGGGTCGATCCCACGCAGATGGTGGGCAGTTATGTTGCACCGGAGGCATGGAACGCGCTGATCTCCGATCCGGACGTGCTGGTCATCGACACGCGGAACGGCTTTGAGGTGCAGGCCGGAACATTCAGCGGCGCCACCGACCCCGGAACCTCCAGCTTTGGCGAGTTCCCCGCCTTCGTCGAGCGCGCCCTGGCAGGCCAGGAGCAGCGCAGGATCGCCATGTTCTGCACCGGCGGCATCCGCTGCGAGAAAGCCACGAGCTTCATGAAGGCCAGGGGCTTCGACAAGGTCTACCACCTGAAGGGCGGCATCCTCGGATATCTCGCGGCCGTGCCACCCGAGCAGAGCCTGTGGCAGGGAAACTGCTTCGTTTTCGACGCACGCGAAGGGCTGACCCACGGTCTCGCCATCATGAAGCCGAAAGCGGACTGATCAGCCGGTCCAGCCCAGGCCCGTTGCCACGCAGTTCATGGTCATCAGCAACGGCATCATCAGCTTGTCGCCGCCATTGCCCTTGCGCGTCTCCTTGAGGAGCTGCACCTGCCACCGGTTGGCCTGGTCCACCATGGGCCTGACCCGTTCGAAGCGGCGCTGCAGCCCGTCGAAGCGCTCGCACAGGCGCTTCTCACCGGTGAGCTCGAGAATGGTGCGGGAGGTGCGCTGGTGTTCATGGCGGATCAACGCGAACAGGCGCTCGGCGGAGGTGCGGTCGGTCACGAGCCCGGCATATTGCTCGGCAACATCCATGTCGGCAAGGTAGAGCGACTTCTCCACCTCATCGACTGCGAGCCGGAAACCGCGTGACTTGTTGAACATGTCGCGCAGCAGCGCCATGCCCTCAGCACCGCGCGGCACGAGAAAATCATCGAAGGCATAGCCGAGGCCGTACCAGCCGGTCAGCAAATGGCGGTTCTGGCTCCAGGCGAAGACCCAGGGTATGGCGCGCAGGTCGCCGATGCCCTTGGCGCCGAAGCGGCGCGCGGGCCTTGAGCCGAGCTTCAGATTGGCGAGCTCCTCCACCGGCGAGGCCTGGTGGAAATAGTCGAGCAGCGCCTTGTCCTCCGCCAGCTTGCGGTAATGGCGGAAAGAGGCCTTGGCGATCCATTCCACCGCGCTCTGGTGCTCGCGGTTCACCTTCAGCTCCGGCTCGTCGATCGACTTCAGCGTATGGACGAAGACAGAGGCCGCAAGGATCTCGAGATTGTGCTGCGCCGTGCCGCGGTTGGCAAACTTGGATGAGACGACCTCGCCCTGCTCGGTGACGCGCATGTGCCCATCGATGGTGCCTGCGGGCTGGGCGGCAATGGCGCGGCCGGTGGGGGCGCCGCCGCGGCTCACCGAGCCGCCGCGGCCGTGGAAGAAGCTGATCGAGACCCCCGCATCACGCCCGATGCGGATCAGGCCGCGCTGGGCCTCGTAGAGTTCAAAGCTGGCGCAGAAGAAACCGCCGTCCTTGTTGGAATCGGAATAGCCCAGCATCACCTCCTGGCGGCCGCCATTGGCGGCAATGGAGTTGCGCACCAGCGGTTGGGCAAGAAGATCGCGCATGATCTGCGGCGCAGCGCGCAGGTCGTCGATGGTCTCGAACAGCGGCACCACGCGGATGCGGCACATCTCGCGCGCCGTCTCGTCGGCGAAAAGGCCTGCGAACTTGGAAAGGAGATAAAGACCCAGCACGTCGCTGGCGCTCTGCGTCATCGAGAGGATGAAGGCGCCGATGGCCTGGCGGTCGGGCCCCTCGATCGTCTCGCGGATCAGGCCGAGAAGGTCCAGAAGCTCACGTGCTTCCTCCGAGACGCCGCGGAACTGCGGCAGGAAGCCCAGCGGCTTGTCGAGTTCGGTTTCGATCCAGGCCTGCCATGCGGGCGTTCCGGGTTCGGGGCCTTCGCCCGGCTCCAGTGGGTTCAGCTTGCGCCAGATTTCCTTCAGCACACGGTTGATCACCGTGGTGTTCTGGCGGATGTCGAGGCTCACCGAGCGGAAGCCGAAAGTTTCAACCTCCCAGCGGACCGGCCTCACCAGTGTCGAGGCGAGCGAGACCGACTGCATCTGCGCCAGCGTTTCCTCCGCCGCCAGCAATTCCCCAATCAGCTCACTGGTGTCGCGGAAGCCCGTGGCCTTCGCACCGGGCTGGAAGGTTGCGGCAAGCCGGTGCCGCAGGGCGGTGAAGAACTGGCGGAAGGGCTCGTGCACATTGCGCGCCGTGATGGTGTCGGCCGCACCCGCAAGCGCGGCCTGGCGCTGCAAGCGTTCGAGGAAGGTGGGCGGAAATGACACCTCCTGGGAACTCAGCGAGACGAGTTGCGCCAGGTCGTTCAGCCGGTGGTCGAGCCGCGCGAGGATCGCCTCGCGGTTCTCCTTCAGCGCATAGCGTGTCACGTCGACGGTAACGAAGGGATTGCCGTCCCGGTCGCCGCCGATCCATGAGGAATAGCGCAATGGCGGGCGCACCCGGCAGGGCGTTTCCGGATAGTGGCGCTGAAGGGCTGCCTCCAGCATGTCGCACAGGCTTCCCGTGCGGTCGAACAGCGTCTCGCGGAAGAAATGCAGCCCCCAGTGGATCTCCTGCTCGACCGTCGGCTTCTCGAGCCGGATCTCGCCGGTAAGCCACAGAAGATCGATCTCGGTCCGGAGCGCCTTGAGAAGGCCGGCGCGCTCGCGCGGGGTCCAGCGCGGGCTCTCGAGCTCATAGAGCTTCAGATAGATCCGGCGGTGGATCTCCAGCACGGTGACGCGCTTTGCTTCCGTGGGGTGGGCGGTGATGGTCGGCTGCACATCAACGGTGTCCAGCGCCTTCTGCACCGCTTCGGGCGGCACATTGGCGGCAGCCACCGTGGCAAAGGCGTGGGAAAAGGAGCCCGGCACCTGGTCCGGGCCACTGCGGTTCTCCATCTGGCGGCGGTTGCGCATCGCGGCGTTCTCCTCCGCAATGTTCAGCAGCTGCAGCCAGATGCCGATCACCTGCAGGGCGTGCTCGATCAGGTCCGGCGCCAGATCAAGCGCGTTGGCGGGCTCGTCGATCACCGCCAGCACACGCGGCTCGCGCACCTTGATCACCTGGCGCAGGAGGTCCCGCAGCATCATGGTGATCTCGTCCTGGTAGGCCGTATCGGCCGGTCCCGCGATATAGGCCTTCGCGATCTGTCCCGACTTCACCTGATGTACGCTCCTCAATTCCCCTCATCGCTTGTGCGGTGCAGCACCAGCCAAGTCAATATCGTTTTTCGACGACAGCGCTTCGCGCATGACAGAAAACGGCGATGCCGCTAGCGCGCGTTCCGACCGGGTGGAATCATCTGGTCGAAAAGAACTCGCGCAAGATCAATTGCTTGAGCATGATCTTGGCGCAAAAGTGGTTTCCACTTTTGCGGATCATGCTCTAGAAGCCCCAGCCATGTTGCACATCAATGGCCTGACCTACAGGATCGGCGGACGCCTGCTGCTCGAAGACGCCTCGGTGGCCGTGCCGCAGGGGCACAAGGTCGGCATTGTGGGGCGGAACGGCGTGGGCAAGTCGACGCTGTTCCGGCTGATCCTGGGGGAAATCCCGGCGGAATCCGGCAGCATCACGGTTCCGCGCAACGCGCGGATCGGCACCGTCGCCCAGGAGGCGCCCGGCGGGCCTGAAAGCCTGATCGACACGGTCATGGCGGGCGACGCGGAACTCGCGGCGCTGACGGCGGAGGCCGCAACCGCCACCGACCCCCAACGCATCGCAGACATCCAGATGCGGCTGGCCGACATCGACGCCCACAGCGCACAGGCCCGGGCCGCCACCATCCTGAGCGGCCTCGGCTTCACGGAGGAGAAGCAGCAGGGCCCCTGCTCGGCACTCTCGGGCGGTTGGCGCATGCGGGTTGCACTTGGTGCCGCGCTGTTCGCACAGCCTGACGTGCTGCTCCTCGACGAGCCGACGAACTATCTCGACCTCGAGGGCACGATCTGGCTCAAGAGCTTCATCCGCGACTATCCGCACACCATCGTGCTGATCAGCCATGACAGGGACCTGCTCAACGAGGCGGTTGGCCACATCCTGCATCTCGAACGCGGCAAGCTCACCCTCTACCTCGGAAACTACGACAGCTTCGAGCGCCAGCGGCGCGAGAAGCAAGCGCTCACCGTCAAGCTCAGGAAGAAGCAGGAAGACCAGCGAAAGCACATGATGGCTTTCGTGGACCGCTTCCGCTACAAGGCCTCGAAGGCACGGCAGGCGCAAAGCCGCCTCAAGGCGCTCTCGAAGCTTGAGCCCATCGCCGAACTGGTCGAGGACCGCGTCGCGCCCTTCTTCTTTCCCAATCCCGAAAAAGCCATTTCTCCACCACTCGTCAAGTGGGACAAGGTCAGCGTCGGCTATGCCGAGAACAGGCCCGTCCTGAAGAACATCACGCTGCGCCTCGACCCTGATGACCGGATCGCGCTCCTCGGCTCGAACGGCAACGGCAAGTCGACCTTCGCCAAGCTGCTCTGCGGCAAACTCAGCCCCATGGGCGGCGAGATGGCGGCGCCCGCGCGCCTCACGGTCGGCTATTTCGCCCAGCACCAACTCGACGAGATCTCGCCCGAAAGGACACCCTATTCCTATTTCAGCGCCCTCATGCCGGACGCGCCGGAATCGCAACGCCGCGCCAAGCTCGGCGCCTATGGCTTCGGCGCGGCGCTGGCGGATTCGCGCTGTGACACGCTGTCGGGTGGGGAGAAGGCGCGGATGCTGTTCGCGCTTGCCGCGTTCCATGCGCCACATGTGCTGGTGCTTGACGAGCCGACGAACCACCTCGACGTCGACAGCCGCGAGGCGCTCATCATGGCGATCAACGACTATGAGGGCGCGGTGATCCTCATCAGCCACGACCGCCACATCATCGAGACCTGCGTCGACGATCTCTGGCTCGTCAGCGACGGCACCGTCAGGCGCTTCGACGGCGACATGGACGACTACACCCGCCTCGTGCTGGAGAAAGCGCGTGAGGCCCGCCGCGGCGAGCGCCAGCCGGCCAGGCCGCAGGCCGCAACGCCTTCCCCCCCGCCGCGCGCCTCAGCCGCCGCCACGCAGAAGGCGGTCGACAAGCTGGACCGCCGGATGGAGGAACTGCGCGGCAAGATCGAGATCCTGGACAAGGCGCTCTCCGACCCTGCGATCTTCAGCGAGGAACCGAAGAAGGCCGCCGACTTCGGCAAGCTGCGCGTGAGGCTTGCCGCAGAGCTGGAGGAACTGGAAAACCAGTGGCTCGAAGCGCAGCTTTGATGAGTTAGCTCCCGGTGGCGGCGCGGTTCTGCCAGCGGCCCTGCTCGTCCTGCTGAAAGTAGCTCACCTCATGGCCGGCGGCCTTGAACCGCTTCCAACCGGCGCGCGCGGCATCGACCGCCTCGGCGTCATTGCCGTCGAACAGGATGACGGCGCGCGTCAGCCCGGCAATGTCGCCCACGGGCGCCCCGTCCACGAAGAAGCGGATGTTGGCGTTGTTCGGGTTCTCGTCCGCCGCGGTGATCCAAATCGGCTGCAGGTCGGGGAAACCGTCTGCCTTGGTGCCGTGCGGCAAGAAGCTCTCCTCGTCATGGCTCCAGAGCTGCGCCGCGATCGCCTCGCTGCGCTCTTCGCTGCCCGCCTGCACAACCACGCGCCAGCCCCGCTCCAGGCTGGTGTTCAGCAGCTTCGGCAGCACGGTCTCCAGCGGCTGGCGTTCCAGATGGTAGAAGAACACGGGGGTCATGGCGTCATTCATCGGCAAGGTGGCCGCGGCGGTCAAGTGCGGTTCATATGCCGGTCCTCACGCTAAGTAAGCTGCTATGGCAGTTTTTCCATATTGAGGCGTAGGCCGCTTTGGATAATCTCAGCCGTGACAGCGATTGCCGGGGGTTTCAAGTGCACGGTCCGAAACAAGGCGAAAGGCAGGAGTCCGGCACAGGTGAGGCCTTGCACCTCTATTGCCTGGCGGCAGCAGTTGCCGACGAAGCATCGCAGGGCGGCTTTCACGATTTTGCCCGCGCCCTGGAATCAGCTCTCGGGGGCTTTCTTGCCGGCCTCCCGCGTGAGGAACAGGCAGAGGCCCTGCGGCTTTCCTATGAATTAGCCCTCAGGGGCGCGGAACCAGCCCCTCCCCGCCTCAGGCTCGTTTTTTCGCGCGAGTAGCTGTCAGCAAGCCGTCACGCACCCTGCGCCGCGTATGCCACGGCGATTGACCCGGCCACCCTGGCATTGTTCCTGACAAGCGCGATATTGGCCGCAAGTGAGCGCCCTTCTGTTACGCCCGCGATTTCGGCTAGAAGGAATGGTGTCGTTTCCTTGCCGTGAATGCCCTTGGCCGCCGCCTGGCGCAAGGCGGCCTCGATCACGGGGGCGATCTCGGCAGCGGGGATTTCAGCCTCTGCCGGAATGGGGTTGGCCACCACGATGCCGCCCTTCAGCCCCATCTCCCACTTGGCCCGCATCACGCTTGCGATCTCGCCGGCACTGTTGCAGCGCATCGGCACGGCATGGCCGCTCCGGCGCGAATAGAAGGCTGGGAACTCATCCGTGCCAAGGCCGATCACCGGCACGCCCAGCGTCTCCAGCGTTTCAAGCGTGAGCCCCAGGTCAAGGATCGCCTTGGCGCCTGCCGTCACCACCGCAACGCTGCTTTCGGCGAATTCCGTCATGTCGGCGGAAATGTCGAAGGTCATCTCCGCGCCCCTGTGCACCCCGCCGATGCCGCCCGTGGCGAAGACGCGGATTCCCGCCATT
>CAIYXE010000425.1 GCA_903930095.1 uncultured Hyphomicrobiales bacterium | reverse complement strand
GTAGATACCAAGACGGGAAGACCAGTTTCTTGCGCCGAACGTCACTTGTCTGGAAACTCCGCATAGAGGGTTGTGGGATTGCAACAGAGGGAGGGAGAAAGCGGCAGGCCGCACAGGAGCAGCCGGAGCTCAGGCGCAGAAACGTGGACTATAGATGGGGTACCTCAGCCGGAAATGAAAGGCAAAACTGCATGCCGGTTCCCGTATCCACCGCTGGACTGGGCGGCGCGGTGCGTTCAGCCGAAGGCAGTCCAGTCCAGTTCCGCGAAGACGGGCTGATGGTCAGAGGCATCTGCCGCCTCATCGATCCAGCCGTGACGAACCAGTCCCGCGAGTTCAAGCGTGACGAAGATATGATCGATCCGCTTCGCCTGCTCGACAACATTGGCGGGATAGGTGATGCCAGCCTGCTCGCTCATCCCCGCCAGGGTAAGGGCGTCAGCAAACAGGCCTTGCTCGGCAAGCCGGCCGTAGTCCGGGCTGATGGGGCCGGTGAAGAGATCGTATTCAGGAGAGTCAGGCCTCATGTTGAAATCGCCCAGCAGAATGGCCGGGCTGGGCATCGGTGGCACCTCCTCCTTCTCGATCGCGATCCAATCGGCGCCATATTCCGAAGCCGGAACGCCCGGACCCGTGATCGGCGCACCCTGTAAAGGTGCATCTGCGATGATCTCTATGACCTGCCTGGACTGCAGCAGACGCTGGCGTTCCGAGAGGTAGTTGAGATGTGTGACATAGAACCGGAATGGCCCCACGGGGTGGCCGATGACAGTTTCAAGAAGCACGCTGCGATCATTGAGGTGACCATGGACCGGATAGGACGAAAGCGGAAAGATGCGAGACGTCAGAACCGGCCAGCGTGATATGACCACAAGCCCATATTGGCGGCGATGATTCATGACCCGGCCGTTGGCATCGCAGCTGCTGCCATCAACATCAAGCGACGGAGCGAAGAAGACGTAACGATCCGGGAACAGCTCTGCAAGACGCTGGACCTGATCGGCATGGTCCATCTTCCGCCAGTTCCGCTCCACCTCCTGAAGTCCGATCACGTCCGCCTGAGCAACAACGCGGGCTACTCTGTCCAGATCGACCAGGCCATCGCGGCCTTTTCCCCATTGAATATTATAGGTTGCAACAAGCATCGTCAGAGCTCCCCCGGGCCATTTGCCATCGTGCGCGTTTGTGTCATCATAACTTCATGACGATTACCCAACGTTCCGGCAACTGTCATCAGGTGCACCGTCCGCCAAGGCGTAGACGGAATTAACGGAGAGACCGCGTGATGCGACACTACATGATAACTGCCGTCATTATCACGGCGACACTTGCGCTTTTGCCTGATGGAGCCCTCGCCGAGAAGCAGCTCCGGCGCGCCAACGACCTGAGCTATGGCGGCAAGGAGAGCCTTGATCCGATCTCTCCCAACCGCTTCTACGAAGTGAACGATATGGTCTATTCGCGGCTGGTTCGTCAGGATGACAATGGCGAGCCGTCACCCGAACTTGCCACGTCCTGGACCTCAAATGAAACCGCTACCGAATGGACACTCAAGCTGCAGGCTGGCGTGACCTTCCATGATGGGAGCTCCTTTGACGCCGCCGATGTCAAATACACGCTGGAGCGGATCAAGGATCCGGCGCTCGAAGCGCCACTCGCCTCGGTTCTCGATTTCATTTCACGGGTTGATGTTGTCGACCCGGTTACCGCAAAGATCGTTCTTTCAAAGCCGCACGCGGGTCTGCCCCTGCTGCTGATGGACTATCGAGTGAGGATGATCCCCGAAGGTTCCGGTGCTGCCATCGCCAAGACCGGAATCGGTACAGGGCCATTCAAGATCGAAAGCTATGATCCCGAAGGCCAGACCGTGCTGGCCGCCAACGACACCTACTGGGAAGGCCGGCCAAAGATCGACAAGGTGGTGTTCACCGCCATTCCGGACAGCGAGGCGCGCAACCAGGCCATGCTTGCGGGTCAGCTGGACTACAATACACTCACCCTCGACCAGATCCCGCAATTCAAGGATAATCCGGACTTTTTGATACAGAACTATCCAGCTGGTGGCTGGTTTGGGCTGGTATTCCGGACCGATACCGCACCCTTCACCGATGCGCGGGTACGCAAGGCCATGCGCATATCCGTCGATCGCGCGGAGATGATGAAACTTATGGTTGGCGAAGGCAATGGTGTCACGGGCTGCGATCAGCCGGTGAAGGCCAATGACCCGTTCCGTGCGCCTCTCGAATGCCCGCCAGACCCGGAAGGTGCGAAGAAACTGCTGGCCGAGGCTGGCTTTCCCGACGGTATCGACATTGAAGTCCACACTGCAGATCTGGAGCCTGGCATGGTCAGATTTGCGGAGGTCTATCAGCAGCAGGTTGCGAAGGCTGGCATCCGCGTGAAGCTGAAGATGGCGCCATCGGATGGCTACTGGGACGACGTCTGGATGAAGGTTCCGGTCGCCATGACGTCATGGAGCGCGCGGCCCGCTGATCAGATCCTGAACGAGGCCTACAGAACGGGAAGCTCCTGGAACGAAAGCTACTACGCCAACCCGGCTTATGACCAGATCCTCGACAAGGCCCGCGCCACGCTTGATCTACCAGCCGCCCGCGCGCTCTATCAGGAAGCCCAGCGCATGCTGTTTGAAGAAGGCGGGACTTTCATTCCCTATCAGCAGAACGGGCTGCGCGTGCTCAACGCCGGCGTAGATGGCATCAAGCCTCTCGACGAGGATTTCATTCGGTGGCACCTGGTTGATCTCGAGCCCAAATAGTCAAGACATGAGCGTCTGAGCATGCCCGGTCTGATCATCCGGAGGGCTTTCAGCTCAGTCCTTACACTCATCGTGATTTCTGTTGCCGTCTTCGCCGGGCTCGAATTGATGCCCGGCGATGCCTGCACTGCGCATCTCGGGCGGGATGGCAAGGGCGCAGTCCTTGAAGCGTGCCGTTCGCGCATGGGACTAGATCAACCAGCGGCGTCCCGATTCACCCAGTGGGCCAGCAATATCATCCAGGGAGATCTGGGCACGTCGATGCAGCGCGACAAGCCGATTGCGGACATTGTCGGCTGGCGGCTGCGCAACACACTGATCCTCTCTGCCGTCGCGGCGCTGATCGGCATTCCGCTGGCGGTGTTTCTCGGCATCATGGCGGGATTGCGGCGCGACGGGCCGCTTGACCTGACGGCTTCGGGAGCAGCACTCGTTGCGATGACAATACCCGAATTCGTCTCGGCCTCCTTGTTGATCCTGGTCTTCGCCATAGGGCTTGGCTGGACCGCTGGTGTGGTCACGATTGGCTATAAGGCGTCTGCATTCGATATGGCGCTTGCCGCAATCCTCCCCGCCATCGTGCTGAGCATGGTGCTTGCAGCGCACATCATGCGTATGGTGCGGGCTTCAGTGATTGATGTCCTCGAAAGCGACTTCGTGCTGATGGCCAGGCTCAAGGGTGTGCCCCGGAGGCAGATCGTATGGCGGCATGTGGTGCCGAATTCGCTTCTCCCCGTCATCAGCGTGATCGGCCTCACCATTGCCTGGCTGCTGGGTGGCGTAGTGATCGTGGAAAGCGTCTTCAATTACCCAGGGCTTGGCCGACTCGCTGTTGATGCGGTGGGTGACCGTGACCTGCCGCTGGTGCAGGCCATCGCACTTCTCTTCGGACTGACCTATGTGCTCACCAACCTCGCGTCCGACATCATGGCCCTGATGCTGAACCCAAGGCTCAGGACCCACCGGACATGACCGGCGTGCGTACGATCCTGGCTGCAATTCTGAAGCAGCCGCCGGGACTGGCAGGCGTCGTGATCGTCATTGCTCATCTCATCGTCGCACTTGTGGCACCCATCATCGTTCCCCATGATCCGGCCTTGCAGAACGCGGAGGCGATCCTCCAGCCGCCATCCATCGCACATCTGTTCGGTACCGACCGGCTTGGACGCGATGTTTTCAGCCGCACACTGCTCGGCGGCCGCGAGGCGATGCTCATCAGCACGCTCTCCACGATTTGCGCCATGGCATGGGGCTGTATCCTTGGCATTGTTGTGGCGCTGGCAGGGGGAAAACTGGATGCCTTCGTGATGCGTCTGGTGGACGCCATGGTGGCCATTCCATGGATACTCATGGTCATGCTTTTTGTGGCAGCACTGGGCAGCAGCACCACGGCTCTCATTCCACTCCTTGGCTTCTCCTATGGTCTGTCCGTTGTATATCTCGCCCGCAGCGCGGCGCTGGATTTCATCGTTCGTGATTTTGTGCTCGCGGCCCAAGCTCGCGGTGAGACACGCTGGACGATCGCCGTGAAGGAGATTCTACCAAACATCCGCGACAGCCTCGCCGTGCAGGGTGCGATGCAATGGTCATGGATATTTCTCGCCGTCAGTTCTCTGTCATTCCTTGGTATGGGAGTTGCACCACCCACGCCGGACTGGGGACAGATGATATCGGACGCCCGCGGCATCATGGGAACCGCGCCGTGGACGGTGATCTGGCCCATGATTTTCCTCAGCAGTTTGATCATCGGCGTCAATCTCGCGGTCGATGCGTGGGCCAAGGCTTTGGGCGTCGGACGGCTCGGCCGGATGCCGAAATCATGACCCTGCTCACAGTCGATGTTCTATCAATCACCGCCAATGACCAAGACCCAGACTTGCGCGCCGTTGTCGACGGCATAAGTCTCATGGTGGCAGAAGGCGACTCTCTTGGGATCGCGGGTGAGTCAGGCTCTGGCAAGAGCACACTGCTGCTGGCCATGATGGGATTGACCAAGCCTGGACTGCGCCACACCAAGGGCGAAGTGAACTTCGACGGCATTCCCCTGCTGGGCCAACCCGACGGTGAACTCAACTTGCTGCGCGGTGGCGAGATTGCCATGGTGCCGCAGAACGCCGGCACCGCACTGACACCATCCATGCGGATCGGTCAACAGATTGATGAGGTGCTCCGGCTGCACACTGATCTGACCGCCAGGCAAAGAGAGCAGCAGATTGTGGAACTGCTCCTGCAGGTGCAGCTTCCGGATCCACAGGCCTTGGCAAAACGCTATCCACACCAGCTCTCAGGCGGACAATTGCAGCGCGTGGCGATCGCCATGGCGCTCGCGGGGGAGCCACGGGCGTTGCTGCTCGATGAACCAACATCAGGGCTTGACGTGACCACTCAGCAACGGATCATCGCGCTCCTGGGTGAGATCAGTGGCAGGCGCCGCATGGCAACCGTCTGCGTCAGCCACGACCTGGGTGTCCTGGCGCAGCTGTGCCGGAAGCTGGTGGTCATGTATGCGGGGAGAATTGTCGAATATGGCGAGACGAGCCAGGTGCTCAGCACGCCGCGTCATCCTTATGTGAAGGCCCTGATCGATTCGATACCGCGCCTGTCGGGCGTTTCGCTTCCGAGGCCCATCGCGGGCGCGCCGCCGGGACTCTCAGAGAGGCTGGAGGGCTGCAGTTTTCTTCCGCGCTGCCCCCGCTCCAACCCCACCTGCGCGACCAACCAGCCGCCACTTGATCCTTTGGAGCCGGAACACCTTGTGGCGTGCCGCAACCCCGCAGCGACGGAACTAAAAACGCGCACCAACCTTGAGCCTGAAGCCTTGCCACCATCCTCAAGC
>CAIYXE010000424.1 GCA_903930095.1 uncultured Hyphomicrobiales bacterium | reverse complement strand
TGGGAAGCTTGGACTCGAGCAGGATGCGGCCCGCCTCTTTCACCTGCTCCTGGCCCTTGATCTCCTCGACGCCGACGTTGAGCACGCCCACGGTGGGCTTCTCGACGCCCATCAGGGCGCGCGCCATGGCTTCGCCCATCACCGCGAACTCGACGAGTTGCGAGGCATCTGCGCCAATGGTGGCGCCCACGTCGAGCACCACGCTCTCGCTGCGCATGGTCGGCCACATGGCAGCAATCGCCGGGCGGGAAATGCCGGGAAGGGTCTTGAGCACGAAACGGGCCATGGCCATCAGCGCGCCCGTGTTGCCGGCGGAAACCGCGGCATCGGCGGTGCCCGTCCGCACCGCGTCGATGGCCAGCCACATGCTGCTCTTGCCGCGGCCCTGGCGCAGCGCCTGGCTGGGCTTGGCATCCATGGTCACGAAGACTTCGGTATGGTGGATTTCGGCGCGCTGCTTGAGCTTAGGATAACGCTCCAGCAGGGGAGCAATGCGGCTGCGGTCGCCCACCAGCAGAAAGCGGACTTCGGGGTGGCGCTCGGCAGAAAGCGCTGCCCCGGGAATCACCACCTCGGGGCCGGTATCGCCACCCATGGCGTCCAGAGCAATGGTCAAATGTTTCTTTGTCGTCAAAGTCTTGCCGATACTCGCCCCATGTCGCCCCCTGGTTCGGGCCGGAGCCTCCGGGGACGTGATCCGAAGGCTTAGGAGATTGCCTTGCGAATGTCATTCCAAAAACGGCGCTGGAAAGTTTTCCCTTGCGTCAGCTGCCTTTCTTGGCGGCCAGCACGGCGAAGGGCGACGGCGCCTTGGCCTCGGCCCCATCATCCTCGACATGGTCCGGAAAGGCCTCCCCCGGCTTCCTCGGATAAGGGTCGAGGTCGAGGGCAAGGGTCTCGGCCACTACCTCGCCGAGGTCGATCCAGCCATTGTCGATGGGGTCGGCATCGTCCTCCTGCTGATTGTCCACCACCGCGCCATGGGGCAGGAAGTAGCGCGCCAGCGGCACCGACACGGTTTCCCGGAAGGCCTCGAGGCTGATCACCGAAACCTGCTCGAGGTCGGCCGTAATGTGGCCTTCAAGCTTCATGCCGCCGCCCCGCCAGGGCGTGGCCCGGATCTCGGCCGACAGCGCATGGAGCACCGGAATCTTGAAACGCTTGGCCAGCGCCTTCAATTCCTCCGGCTCCGCCGAGAGCTTCTCGGTGGAGCCGAGCTTGGGAACGCGGTCAACCTGCAGCGGACGGGAGAATTCAAATTGAGGTGTGCGGTTCTTCATGGCGTGGGCTCCTTGAAAGTGACTTGCCCCCCGGCGATGGCGCCGGACCCCAGCGTAGCGAGGTGGCGGCGCTGGTCCTTGAGATAGGTGGCGAGCGGCGCGGCCCCGGCGGGTGCGGGGTCATCCGGGAAGACGTTCCGTGCAATGACCGGGACGATGCCATCCCCCTCGTCGGCCAGCGCGGCGTCATAGGCGGCAATGCGGCCATAGAAGACCTCCGCCATCTTGCGCACCTTCTTGCCAACCGAGATGTCGCCCACCCCCAGCTCGCGCAGCGAGCGGTCCATGTCGGCAAAGAATTCATCCACCTGCTTCTGCCGGAAGGCGGGTTCCACGCCCTTCTGGCGGTCGAGGACGAGGTAGGTGTGCAGCGCAACCATGTCGAATCGCCCGTCCAGAGTGTCCGCCACGCCCCACTGTGCGTAGAAGGCAGGGTGCCGTGCGGCAGCCACAATTGCCTCGTAACAGCGGCGGTCC
>CAIYXE010000423.1 GCA_903930095.1 uncultured Hyphomicrobiales bacterium | reverse complement strand
GGCGCAATGGACAATGCCGCGGCCCAGCCGGGCGATGGCGGTTTCCAGGGCAAGGTTCTGGTGCCGCCCTCCCAGCAGGAGCCCGGTGACGATGTTTTCCTTCAGCAGGGCGCCAGCACGATCGAGAATGTGGCGCTTGCTCCCGAAGCGCTGGGCGAGTCGCCCGAGTCGCTTTATGAAAGCTCCAATGAAAGCCTGCTCCGCCGCCAGTTCGGCGAGGCGGAGGCCGGCTTTTCGAACTTCCTGCAGAAATACCCCGACCACAGCCTTGCCGGCAGCGCCCAGTACTGGCTGGGCGAGACCTTCTACGCTCAGGGCGACTTCAAGCGCGCCGCCGCCAGCTTCCTGCAGGGCTACACGAAGTATCCCAAGAGCCGCCGAGCACCTGACAGCCTGCTGAAGCTCGGCATCTCGCTCAACCGGCTGGGGCAGGGTGAACAGGCCTGTGCGGCCTATTCCGCGGTCAGCGCCGAATATCCCAAGGCGGTTGAAGCCCGCAAGCGCGCCCAGGCCGAAGCAAAGCGTGCCGGCTGCGCATCCTGATCTAGCAGACTTCTTTCCTCTCCGCCGCGAGCGTCATGTGGCGCTTGCGGTCTCCGGCGGATCCGATTCGACCGCCTTGATGCGGCTCGCCAAGGACTGGACCGAGAGCCATCATCCCCAGTTGACGCTGTCTATCCTCACCGTCGACCACGGTCTGCGGCCCGAAGCTGCCGGGGAGGCCCGGCGCGTTGGCGCCTGGGCGTCTGATCTCGGGCTTGCGCATCACGTGCTGGCCTGGGACGGGCCAAAGCCCGAGACCGGGCTTCAGGCCAGAGCGCGCGCGGCGCGCTATGGACTGATGGCCCGCTGGTGCCGGCAGAACGAGGCTGGCCTCCTGCTCACCGGGCACACGCTGGACGACCAGGCTGAGACCGTGCTCATGCGGCTTGAGCGCAGCCTGAGCCCCGGCAGCCTTGCCGGCATCGCTGCGCAAGGGAACTGGGAAGGTGTTCCCCTGTACCGCCCGCTCCTGCGCGCCAGGAGGCAGGCGCTCAGGGACTACCTCACCGCTGTGGGCCAAGGCTGGATCGAGGATGCCAGCAACGCCGACCTGCGGTTCGAACGGGTCAGGGTGCGTGAGGCGCTGTCAGGGCTGCAAGGCGCGGGCGTGACGCCCGAGCGGCTTTCAGCCCTTGCAGAGGCGTGCGCCAGGACGGGCCTGCTCCTCGAGCGTCTTTCGGCGAAATGGCTGGCCCGCTGGGTGAAGGAGGAGGATGGAGGCATCTGCCATGTCCCCAAGGAGCCATTCCTGCACCTGCCTGAACCACTTCAGCAGCATATCCTGGCGCGTATCGTCCGCCATTACGGCGGGGGGCATTCCCAGCCGGAGCCAGAGGAACTGCGCCGCCTCGCCCGCTGGGTGGATACCGGGCCGGTGCGCTGCACGCTCGGTGGCACGTTGATGGGACGCCGAAAGATCGGTTTCTGGGCCGCCCGTGAGGTTGCCCGCGTCTCGCCCGAACCGCTCATCATCCCAGAGGGTGGATCTGCCATCTGGGACGGGCGGTTTCTGGTTACGGCGGCTCCCGGAGCCTCCGTGATGGCGGCCGGCCATGCACCCGTGCCGCTTGGGGAGGATGTTCCCTCCGTCGTCCGGAGGACATATCCACATGTCCTGCAACCCGCGGGCGCCACGGAGGCCCCGAGGATCGATTTCATGCGGATCACCCCCGCATGAGCCTCACATTTACGCTGATCCAATCCTTGGAAAAGGCTTGGCATGAACCTATGTTAATGGGCAATGTAGGACCAGAACTGCCGGAGCGGAGTTTCCCGCCGAACGGCGCACATCGAGGGATCACGTGAACCAATTCCGCAATTTTGCCGTCTGGATCGTCATCGCGCTGCTGCTGTTCGCCCTGTTCAGCATGTTCCAGGGCCAGGTCGGCCGTAGCTCCAGCGCCGAGATGAGCTACTCCGCCTTCCTCGACAAGGCGAATTCCGGCGGCATCCAGTCCATCGTCATCTCCGGCGACAACATCACCGGTAAGCTTACCGACGGTTCGACGGTGCAGACCACCGGCCCGCTGATGTATTTCGAGGACCAGTTGCGGGAACTCCGCGACAAGAACGTGCAGATCAGCTTCCGGGCCGCACAGTCCGATTCCATCCTCACAAACGCGCTGGTCTATTGGCTGCCCATGCTGCTGCTGATCGGGGTGTGGGTGTTCTTCATCCGGCAGATGCAGGCTGGCTCAGGCAAGGCCATGGGCTTCGGCAAGTCCAAGGCCAAGCTTCTGACCGAGCGCCATGGCCGCGTGACATTCGAGGATGTGGCCGGCGTCGAGGAAGCCAAGGACGACCTCGTCGAGATCGTCGACTTTCTCAAGGACCCGCACAAGTTCCAGCGGCTCGGCGGCAAGATTCCGAAGGGTGCGCTGCTGGTTGGCCCCCCCGGTACCGGCAAGACGCTGCTGGCGCGCGCCATTGCCGGCGAGGCCAATGTTCCCTTCTTCACCATCTCGGGCTCCGATTTCGTCGAAATGTTCGTGGGCGTCGGCGCCTCCCGCGTGCGTGACATGTTCGAGCAGGCCAAGAAGAACGCGCCCTGCATCATCTTCATCGACGAAATCGACGCTGTTGGACGTCATCGCGGCGCGGGTCTTGGCGGCGGCAACGACGAGCGCGAGCAGACGTTGAACCAGCTCCTCGTCGAGATGGATGGTTTCGAAGCGAACGAGGGCGTGATCCTGATCGCCGCGACGAACCGCCCCGACGTCCTTGACCCGGCGCTTTTGCGCCCGGGCCGTTTCGACCGCCAGATCGTTGTGCCGAACCCGGATGTGCAGGGCCGTGAGAAGATCCTGAAGGTCCACATGCGGAACGTGCCGCTGGCGCCCGACGTTGATGCCAAGACCATCGCGCGCGGCACGCCGGGCTTCTCCGGCGCCGACCTGGCCAACCTTGTGAACGAGGCAGCACTTCTTGCTGCCCGCCGCAACAAGCGCATTGTGACGCATTCCGAATTCGAAGAGGCAAAGGACAAGGTGATGATGGGCGCCGAGCGCCGGTCCATGGCCATGTCCGAGGACGAGAAGCGATTGACCGCCTACCATGAGGCGGGCCATGCGCTGGTTGCCCTCAATGTTCCCAAGGCCGACCCGGTGCACAAGGCGACCATCATTCCGCGTGGCCGCGCCCTTGGCATGGTGATGCAGCTTCCCGAAGGCGACCGCCTGTCGATGAACTACACCCAGATGACCTCGCGCCTTGCCATCATGATGGGCGGCCGCATCGCCGAGGAACTCACCTTCGGCAAGGAAAATGTGACATCCGGCGCCCAGTCCGACATCGAACAGGCCACGCGTCTCGCGCGCGCCATGGTGACGCGCTGGGGCTATTCTGATGAGCTCGGTACCGTGGCTTATGGCGAGAACCAGGAAGAGGTGTTCCTCGGCCACTCGGTGTCTCGCACGCAGAACATCTCGGAAGACACCGCGCAGAAGATCGACCAGGAGGTGAAGCGCCTGGTGTCGAATGGTCTGGACGAAGCCCGGCGTATCCTGACGGACAGGAACCACGATCTGATAACGCTGGCCCAGGGTCTTCTCGAATACGAGACGTTGTCCGGTGACGAGATCAAGAACCTGCTGAACGGCACGCCGCCCCGGCGCGACGACGGCGATTCATCAAAGAAGACAGCACGGGCGTCCTCCTCTGTACCTTCCACCGGGCAGCCGAAGACGGGCGGCGCGGGCGGCATGGAACCACAGCCGCAGGCCTGATGCAGAAGATCTATTTCAGGCCGGCGGGTCTGGTCTACGGACCCGACGCAAGGATCATCCTCAAGGAAGGCCGCGGAGCATCGCTCGGCGGCCTTGCCACGATCGCCTACACTCTGGTCGAGGAGATCGAACGGAATGGCGCATCCGTCTCCCGCCGCTTCATATCCGGTGCCTTGCTGCGGCAGACTGTGCTTCCATCCTTCCTCCCAGGTGAGCGCCCGCTGGTGATGGGCATCGTGAACGTCACGCCGGACAGCTTCTCAGATGGCGGCGTTGCAGCGGACACGCAGCGTGCCATCGCGCATGGTGTGCAACTTGCCGCTGATGGCGCCGACATGCTGGACATCGGCGGCGAGTCGACGAGGCCCGGCTCGGATGGCGTGCCGGAGGACGAAGAACTCCGCCGTATCATCCCGGTGATTGAGGGGCTTGCCGCACGTGGTCATGCCGTCTCCGTCGACACCCGCAAGGCCAATGTGATGCGCGCCGCCCTGAAGGCGGGGGCCAGCATGGTGAATGACGTCTCGGCCCTGACCTACGACCCGATGGCGATGGAGGCGATGGCCTCTGCGTCCTGTCCTGTGGTGCTGATGCATGCGCAGGGCGACCCCAAGACGATGCAACTGAGCCCGCACTATGATGACGTGGCTCTCGACGTTCATGACTGGCTCGAGGCGCGGATCGAAGCCTGCGTCGCGGCGGGGATCGCGCGCGCGCGCATCATTGCGGATCCCGGCATCGGCTTCGGCAAAAGCTTCCGGCACAATCTGGATGTTCTCCGCCAGTTCACGCTGTTTCACGGGCTGGGCGTTCCGCTTTTGATGGGTCTTTCGCGCAAGGGCTTTATCGGAGCGCTTACCGGCGAGACGGTGGCGGGCCATCGGGTCCACGGTTCAACCGGCGGCGCGCTTTGGTCGTGGCTTAACGGAGCACATATTCTTCGTGTGCATGATGTGAAGGCAACCGTCGCGGCTCTGGCCGTCGCGGGTGCAGCGGCAGACCCCGAATCAAGCGGGATCTGAGCAGGGGAGTTCTGAATGGCTCGGAAATACTTCGGAACCGACGGCGTGCGCGGGCGCGCCAATTCGGGCGCCATGACGGCAGAGATGGTGCTCAGGATCGGGATGGCTGCGGGAAATCTTTACCGGCGCGGCAACCACCGTCACCGGGTGGTGATCGGAAAGGATACCAGGCTCAGCGGTTACATGATCGAGAATGCACTGACCTCAGGCCTTCTCGCCGCCGGAATGGATGTTTTCCTCTTCGGTCCCGTTCCGACACCTGCCGTCTCCATGCTCACGCGCTCCATGCGGGCTGACCTCGGAATCATGATTTCGGCTTCACATAATCCGTATGCGGACAATGGGATCAAGATATTCGGACCCGACGGCTTCAAGCTTTCGGATGAGCAGGAACTCGACATTGAGGCGATGCTGGACGATCCCGGCATGCTGAGCCTCGCGGCTTCCCCGGAAATCGGCCGTGCCAAGCGCATCGAGGATGCGCAGGCGCGCTATATCGAATTCGCCAAGCGAACATTTCCGAAGGACATGACGCTTGATGGCCTGCGCGTCGTCGTCGATACGGCCAACGGCGCGGCCTACAAGGTTGCGCCGACCGCTCTTTGGGAACTGGGCGCCGAGGTGATCCAGATCGGCAACGAGCCGAATGGCATCAACATCAACGACGGCTGCGGTTCGACCCACCCAGAAGCCATGTGCGCCAGGGTCCGGGAGCTTCGCGCTGACATCGGCATCGCACTCGACGGTGACGCCGACCGGGTCATCATCGCGGATGACAAGGGCTCCGTGGTCGACGGTGACCAGTTGATGGCGCTGATCGCGACGTCATGGGCGGGACGTGGTGAATTGCGGGGGGGTGGCCTTGTTGCCACGATCATGTCGAACCTCGGCCTTGAGCGATATCTCGCCGGCCAGAAACTTGCCCTGGTACGCACCAAGGTGGGTGACCGCTACGTCGTGGAACATATGCGCACCCATGGTTACAATGTGGGTGGCGAACAGTCGGGCCACATCGTCTTGTCCGATTTTTCGACGACCGGCGACGGGCTGCTCGCCTCCCTGCAAGTCCTGGCTGAGGTGAAGCGCCGGGGCAAGCCTGTGAGCGAGGTGTGCAGCCTCTTCACGCCACTGCCGCAGGTGCTGAAGAACGTGAAGTTCAAGGCGGGAGCGCCGCTGCAGGATGCCCATGTGAAGCAATCGATCGCGGATGCGGAGGCAATGCTTGGCAATAGTGGCCGCCTCGTCATCCGGCCGTCCGGCACGGAACCGGTCATCCGCGTGATGGCGGAAGGGGACGATGAGGGTCTTGTGACCAGGATCGTCGACGAACTCTGCGGCGCAATCGCGAAGGCGGCCGCGTAACGGACCAGAAGCAGCGTACTGGAGCATGATCTTGCCGCAAGAGTGGTGTCCACTCTTGCGGATCATGCCCTATCAGGGCATGTCCTTGGTGAGGTCCGCTAGGTCCTTGTCTTCCATCATCGCCTTTCGCGCCTCGTCGCCTGCCTTGGCATATGCGGCTGTGTCCAGCGTCGCATAGTCGGCTGGGGGAACCAGAAGCCTGCCACCACAGAAGTAGAAATATTCTGTCGTGCGCTTTGCGGTGCCGTTGGGGCCTGCTCCATCAATGAAGGCATGGCGCAGATAGTCGACACGCGTCACGGCAATTCCATAAGCTTCATCGCTTACAATGCTGATGCGGCGTTCGCTCATTCCCGACTCGCCGCCGTCAACCCGGACGATCGAATGCAATGTGCCTAGCTTGGTACGGTATATCCCCCAGCCACCACCCTCCGTCGACTGAATATCGGTGACGGGGCGGCTGATCATCTGCATGCCTGGGAGCGGTTCTGCCAGTGCTGCCTCGATCTCCGTGATGGGACACTCCGCGGCAGCCACTGCGGTGACGCTGGCACCCGACAGCAATGCTGCGAATATCGTGGCTTTCATGCTGATGGCCTCCCATTAAACATAACTTTACCATGACTAGCATGCGCACGGCCGTATGGTCGAGGAAGCCTCTACGCATCATTCCGGATTGGCACAGAATCATGTTGCTTTGCTGCAACAGATGCCACGGGACTTCTTTCCGCCGCATTCGCGCCCGCCTTCAAACACGGAGCGTTTCTAATTCTTCTCTCATTCGATTTTACGCGTTTGCAAAGGAGTAAGGGAACATGAAGAACTTCACCAGGGTGCTGCTGAGCGTCGGCTTGCTGGCGGGCGTTGCCGCTCCGGCCATCGCGGCCGACTACACTCCGGAAGCGGTGGTCACGGCGTCCGGCATGTATCTTCGCGGAGACGCAGGCTGGTCCTGGCTGAGTACCGACGAGGACGACAGCAGCGTACTCGTGCTGGGCGGTGGTCTCGGCTATCAGTTCAACGACAATCTCCGCACCGACTTGCGCGTCGACTGGGCAGGCCTCGGTGACGATGACTCCTCGTTGACCACGGTTCTGGGCAACGTCTACTTCGACATTCCCCTCGAGACGATCGTGACCCCCTATATCGGCGCCGGCGTTGGTTATGGCTGGGTCGACTCGACCGGCAATGATGAAGATGGCGTGGCCTTCGCGCTCATGGCTGGCTTGGAGGTGAATCTCACCGAGGATCTGAGCGCCGATATTGGCTACCGCTATCGCCAGATCCTGTCAGAAGAGGTCTATGACCATCAGGCGCTGGTGGGCCTCCGCTACGGTTTCTGAAGCCGGCCCTATGGATTTCCTGGCGGCCCCGGAGGAGACTCCGGGGCCGTTTTGCGTGTGTGGTCTTGCGCAGCATTTCGAAATGCGCAATACAACTCCCGGGCTAGCCCTCCCCACCGAGGGCCGGTCCATCTGCAAGGATGGAGCACAAGATGACGATCACGAAACCGGCGGTGCGCCCGGCATGCGCGCATTTTTCTTCCGGCCCCTGCGCCAAGATCCCGGGCTGGTCCACCACTCTCCTCAAGACCGAATCTCTGGGCCGTTCGCACCGTTCGAGCCTTGGAAAGTCGCGCCTGAAGCGCGCCATTGAACTCACCCGCGAGGTGCTCGAGGTTCCTGCGACACATCTGATCGGCATCGTTCCGGCTTCGGACACGGGTGCGGTCGAAATGGCCATGTGGTCGCTGCTGGGGCAGCGGCCCGTTGACATGCTGGCCTGGGAAAGCTTCGGGGAGGGGTGGGTCTCCGACGTGATGAAGCAGTTGAAGCTCAAGGACGCGCGGAAACTTACCGCGGCCTATGGCGAGCTTCCCGATCTCTCCGCGGTCGACTTCGACCATGACGTTGTCTTCACCTGGAACGGCACGACATCCGGCGTGCGGGTGGCCGATGCCAGCTGGATTCCAGCCGATCGCAAGGGCCTCACCATCTGCGATGCGACCTCCGCAGCCTTTGCGCAGGCCATGGATTTCTCCAGGCTCGATGCCGTCACCTTTTCCTGGCAGAAGGTGCTGGGGGGAGAGGGTGCGCATGGTGTCCTCATCCTCGGGCCCCGCGCCATCGAGCGGCTCGAAAGCTACTCCCCGCCCTGGCCCCTGCCGAAGATTTTCCGCCTCACGAGCGGCGGCAAGCTCATCGCCGGCATCTTCGAAGGCGAGACGATCAATACCCCCTCGATGCTCTGCGTGGAGGATTACATCGTTGCGCTTGAATGGGCCCAGTCGGTGGGCGGCCTCAGGGGTCTGATGGCGCGGGCAGACGCCAATGCCGCCGTGGTGCAGCGCTGGATCGACTCACGCGATTTCGCAGCAAATCTTGCAAAGCTTGCAACGACACGATCCAACACCTCGGTCTGCCTCACGCTGAAGGCCGATGAGAGCGTTCCGAAAAAGATGGTGAAGCTGCTGGAAGCGGAGAAGGCCGCTTTCGACATCGGCTCCTATCGTGATGCGCCGCCGGGCCTCCGCATCTGGTGCGGCGCGACAGTCGAGACCTCGGACCTCGAGGCGCTGATGCCATGGCTCGACTGGGCCTATGCCCAGGCGACGGCCAGCTGATCCTTCTCACCGCATTTTCCATGTCCTCATCTGGAGTGTCCTCAATGGCTCCCCGCGTTCTCGTCTCAGACAAGCTCTCCGAAACCGCCGTCCAGATCTTCCGCGACCGAGGCGTCGAGGTCGATTACCTTCCCGATCTCGGCAAGGACAAGGATGCGCTGCTTGCCGCCATCCCCAACTATGACGGCCTCGCCATCCGCTCCGCCAGCAAGGTGACGCCGAAGATCATCGCCGCCGCCACCAGGCTGAAGGTCATCGGCCGCGCCGGCATCGGTGTCGATAATGTCGACATTCCGGCCGCGACGCAGCGCGGCATCGTGGTGATGAACACGCCATTCGGCAATGCCATTACCACCGCTGAGCATGCGATCGCCATGATGATGGCTCTCGCCCGCCAGATCCCCGAGGCCAATGCGTCAACACATGCAGGCAAGTGGGAGAAGAATCGCTTCATGGGTGTCGAGCTCTTCAACAAGACGCTCGGTGTCATCGGCTGCGGCAACATCGGCTCGATCGTGGCGGACCGCGCGCGGGGCCTCAGGATGAAGGTGATCGCCTTCGATCCCTTCCTGTCGCCCGAACGCGCCATCGAAATCGGCGTCGAGAAGGTCGAACTGGACGACATCTTCCGCCGGTCCGACTTCATCACGCTGCACACACCCCTGACGGACAAGACCCGCGGCATCATCGATGCGGTTACTCTGGCGAAGTGCAAGAAGGGCGTTCGCATCATCAACTGCGCGCGCGGCGGGCTTGTCGTCGAGGATGCTCTCTACGAAGCTCTGAAAGCGGGCCATGTCGCGGGCGCGGCCCTCGACGTGTTCGAGGTCGAGCCTGCAACCAGCCACAAGCTGTTTGATCTCGAGAACGTGGTCGCGACACCACACCTCGGCGCCTCCACGGGTGAGGCGCAGGAGAATGTGGCTCTGCAGGTTGCTGAACAGATGGCGGATTACCTGATCTCCGGCGCTGTTTCCAACGCTCTCAACATGCCGTCCATATCGGCAGACGAAGCGCCGCGGCTGACGCCCTTCATCGCAGTGGCCGAAAAGCTGGGATCCTTCGCTGGCCAGCTTACCGAGGAGCCCGTGACCGGCATC
Source organism: uncultured Hyphomicrobiales bacterium (assembly GCA_903930095.1). GTDB lineage: Bacteria > Pseudomonadota > Alphaproteobacteria > Rhizobiales > Aestuariivirgaceae > Aestuariivirga. Next base: position 7,961 of record CAIYXE010000423.1, on the reverse strand, counting down.
GTCATCGAATACGCAGGCGAGGTGGGCGAGATGAACACCCGCGCGCTGACTTCCGCTGCACTTGCCGGCATCCTGCAACCGATGCTCGGCACGGTGAACATGGTCTCCGCCCCTGTGGTTGCGCGCGAGCGTGGCATCAAGGTCGACGAAGTGAAGCAGTCGCAGCGTGGGGCCTATGAAACCTATATTCGCCTCACGGTGAAGACGGGGCATCTCGAGCGGTCGGTTGCAGGCACCGTCTTCTCGGATGGCAAGGCACGCATCATCCAGATCAAGGGCATCGACATGGAGGCGGAGTTCGGGCCGCACATGCTCTACATCACGAACGAGGACAAACCAGGCTTCATCGGTGCGCTGGGTACGCTCCTTGGCAATGCCGGCGTCAACATCGCGACCTTCAACCTGGGCCGCAAGGCGCAGGGTGGAGAGGCGATCTGCCTTGTCTCGATTGACGAGCCGCCGCCGAAGAAGGTCCTCGACGCTCTGGCCGGATTGCCGCAGGTGACGCACGCCAAGCCGCTGGCTTTCTGAGCGGCATCTTCCCGCCTTTATTCCTCTCCCCGGATGGGGAGAGGACTGCCGTTTGCAGTTGCGGCTCGCTAAGGTCCACCCATCATCTTCGTGATATCGGTGCCGTTTACTGTGATGCTGCCCTCCGGCGTACTCTCGATCGCCCAGGAAAGATAACCGTCTGCTCCCGGCTTTCCGAGGCCCTTCACCAGCAGCAGAAGGGGGGCGATCTCCTGCATGCCCATCTCCGGGGGTGCTGTCTGCAGGGCAGTCATCGTTTCGTCGAGCCCCTTGAGTTTCATCACGCCCTGGCCCTGAGGCGTTGCGACCGGACCCGCCGTCATGCTGCCTTCCGCGGTGAGATGATAGAGCGCGGAGAGGATCTCGCTCAGGCCGAGGCCGATGGTGACGGTGCCGCCGGGAAGCAGTGCAGACAACAATTCATTGTCGAAGTCTGGCGGCAAGGGTGGATCCTGTGCCAGGTCGAACCTGTCGATGATCATTCCGGCCGGGGCGGCGAGGTTGAAGCCCGCGATGTTGAAGTCGATCGTGACATTCTCCGGCACCAGCCCTGTTGCCCATTGCGGCACGAGTTCCTGCGGCACACGGACGCCCGTAAAGGCGAGTTTCTCCCGAAAGCGCCCCTCGGCGACGAGGCCGTTGATGTCCACCGCCATGGCCAGCTGCCGCACGCCGAAGCTTCCGGCGATGCTGTTGAGGTTGACCTCCTTCATCGTGCTCTCGCCCGATATCCGCCCGAAGACCGGCAGCGCTGCGCGCAGTTTGTCCTTGAGTTCCGCCTGACCGGATATCGCCGCCTGCTTCGAATCATGCGCGATTGCCCAGGCAACGAGGTCACTCACCGCCTGCACCCTGAGGCCGCTGTAGGAGACGGACTGCGCACCCTCGGGTGAACTCAAGGTGAAGTCCATCGCCGGGGCGGATCCGTCCCCAGTTGCGGGCAAGCTGGTCGTCTGCCGGAAGCCGGTGTAGCTCATGGTCGAGGAGCCATCGACGTTTCCGCCCGTTCCGGTGTTCGCCGTCTGTGCCTTGAGCGCGGCGACCGTATAGCTGGTGCGGGCAGTCTGGTTCTGTTCCGTCACCGTCTGCTCGATCGCAATCTGCCGGTATTCGGTGGACGTCGACGCGAATGTGCCAAGCGCCTCGTCAAAAACCCCCGTGCCGGTGATGGCGCCGATCTGTGCCTTGACATCGAACTGACCCTCGACCTTCGCCGAAATGGAGAGTGGCTGGTCCTGATCCACCCGCCATTTGCCCGATCCTTCCGGCGTGATGGTCCATGCGACGGGGGTCACGCTCGCTGACAGCCCCGGCACCTTGAGCCTTGCAATGAGGGGTGCCAGGTCGAAGCGGGCGGCATAGGCCTGTCCGGCGGGCGTGACCGTCACCAGACCCGGCTCGCGTCCCAGATAGGACTGGAACAGCGTGGTGAGGCGCTGGGCTTCTTCGGGAGTTGCGGCGGCAAGGGCCGGCGCGCTGGCACCGAGAAGAAGGCCGAGGGCGAGAAGGGCAGAGGGCTTCATCGGCAAATGCTCCGGTATTGGCTTGGGACCCCAGCAAGGCTGGCACCCTGTGTTTGCAAGGTCAATCGGTTTTGGCCTCGCTGAGATCCCGGTTTGCCTTCCGCGCCTTATCGTGTATGAGCCCGGAACGGCCCCGGCGGCGTTCCGCCCCGGGGCCGTTCCTGTGTCTGATAAGGAGCCGGAAATGGCGAATGTGGCGGTGGTCGGCGCCCAGTGGGGCGACGAGGGCAAGGGCAAGCTGGTGGACTGGCTCTCCGAGCGGGCCGACGTGGTGGTTCGCTTCCAGGGCGGGCACAATGCCGGCCATACGCTGGTGATCGACGGCGTTACCTACAAGCTGTCGCTGCTGCCATCCGGCATTGTGCGGCCTGGCAAGCTTTCGGTCATCGGCAACGGGGTGGTGATCGATCCATGGGCGCTGGCTGCCGAGATCGACAAGCTCTCCTCTCAGGGAGTTGATATCTCGCGGGCCAATCTCCGCATTGCTGGCAACGCCACCCTCATCCTGCCCTTGCACCGCGATCTCGACCAGCTGCGCGAGGCAGCCGCCGGCGCCGGAAAGATTGGCACCACGGGCCGTGGCATCGGCCCCGCATACGAGGACAAGGTCGGGCGTCGCGCCATTCGCGTGAATGATCTCGCCGATCTTTCGACCATCGGCGCAAAGGTCGAGCGCCTGCTCGCGCACCACAATGCACTTCGCCGCGGAATGGGCGAAGCGGAGGTGAAGGCTGCGGATCTCATCGCACAGCTTGCTGAAATCGTGCCGCGCATCCTGCCCTTTTCAGATGCAGTCTGGGCACTTCTCGATGACATGAAGCGGGATGGAAAGCGCATCCTCTTCGAGGGTGCGCAGGGCATCCTGCTCGACATCGACCACGGCACCTATCCCTATGTGACCTCCTCCAATACGGTGGCGGGCCAGGCTGCGGCAGGCTCGGGGCTTGGCCCGTCCTCCATCGGCTATGTGCTCGGGATTGCGAAGGCCTATACGACGCGCGTCGGGTCTGGTCCTTTTCCAACCGAGCAGGAGAATGAGATCGGGGAATATATCGGCCAGCGCGGCCGGGAATTCGGCACGGTGACAGGGCGCAAGCGCCGTTGCGGATGGTTTGATTCGGTTCTGGTGCGCCAGGCCATCAAGACCTCAGGCATCCATGGCATAGCCCTCACCAAGCTCGATGTGCTGGATGGCCTGGAGGAAATCAAGGTCGGTGTTGGCTACGAGCTCGATGGCCGGAAGATCGATCGCTTCCCCGCGGCCGAAGAGGCACAAAAGCGCGTGGTGCCGGTCTATGAGAGCTTCGAGGGCTGGAAGGGCACGACTGCTGGCGCGCGGAGCTGGTCTCAGCTTCCCGCACAGGCAATCAAGTACGTAAAGTACCTTGAGGAACTGATCGAGTGCCCGGTGGCGCTTCTCTCGACGAGCCCCGAGCGGGAAGACACCATCCTGATGAAGGATCCGTTCGAGGATTGACCGGCGCCATGTGCCCTGACCCGCCAGTGGCTGGCGAGGGCGCGTGCAGATGCTTGTTCCAGAATCCGAGCTTAACGCCGTTTGTTCCCCGGCCTTAACATCTTCCCGAGGATGTGGTCGTCGCGTCCGATCACATGTGCGCTGGTGCCGACGATCAGCGGGTCGGGAGCAAGGCCAAGCCTCTTGTTCTTGTTGGGATAGGGAAGGACCGACAGGAAGTACTGCATGCAGTTCAGCCTTGCGCGCCTCTTGTCGTCGGACTTGATGATGGTCCATGGCGCATCCGCCGTATCGGTATAGAAGAACATTGCCTCCTTCGCCTCGGTATAGTCGTCCCACTTGTCGAGCGAGGCCTTGTCGATGGGCGAGAGCTTCCACTGCTTCAGTGGGTCGTTCTCGCGCGTTTGGAAGCGGCGGAACTGCTCCTCACGCGTCACAGAGAACCAGAACTTGAAAAGCCTGATGCCGGAACGAACCAGCATGCGCTCGATGTCCGGGCACTGGCGCATGAACTCAAGGTAGTCGTTGGGAGAGCAGAAACCCATCACCCGTTCGACGCCGGCGCGGTTGTACCATGAGCGGTCGAAGAAGACGATTTCTCCACCAGCCGGCAAGTTCTCGATGTAGCGCTGGAAATACCATTGGGTCCGCTCGCGCTCGTTGGGCTTCTCCAGTGCCACGACACGTGCACCGCGTGGGTTCAAGTGCTCCATGAAGCGCTTGATGGTGCCGCCCTTGCCGGCGGCGTCGCGGCCTTCGAACAGCACGATGATGTGCTCGCCCGTCTCCTTCACCCAGTTCTGAAGCTTGAGGAGCTCGACCTGCAGTTCAGCCATCTGCTGCTCATAGAGCTTGTTGCCGATCCGCGTTTTGTAGGGAAATTCACCGGTCTCGAAGGCGTGCCGTATGGCCTCTGGACTATGCCTTGCGCGCGCGGGCGTCATCCGTTCGACTGGCTGTTCCGGCTGCAGTGTTGCCGTTTGCTGTGGCGTCGCTTCGGCTTGTGCCGGAGTCGGGACTGCGGCATCTGGCATGGGAGACTCCGGGAATGGCATCATCAAGCATATAGCCTGCGCCTGCCCGGTGCTTCAGCCCTTGACTTCGATCAAGCAGGTCAGAAATCGCGCCGCTCGACGAAGAAACCATAGAGCGAAGTGAAAATCGATGCGTTGAAGATCGCATAGAACAGTTGCAGCACAGCCACGGCCACGAGCTGAAACGACAGCGACAACCCCTCGCTGATCCGCCCGAGTACCCCCGCGATGATGGTGAGAACCAGAAGAATTGCGAGCAGTATTGCTGCATTCAGCAGGAAGACGCCAACGCAGGGCCAGAAATTGCCCTCGCTGGCGGCCCATGCATCGCGGAAGCTGAAATCCTTGTTGCCAATCGCCACTGCGGGAAGCTTGATCGAGGCACGCGTCACGGCGCCGCCTGCTGCAATGATGATCGGCAGGCCGAGGATGGCGCCAGGCCCGGGAGCAAGCATCAGGATGGTGAGGAAAATCAGGCCGGGAACAAGCATCGCCAGCATGATGAGGAGGGTGTTACCAGCATAGCGGAACACATCGCCATCGATACGAAGCCCGGCGGCTGATTCGTCGCGCAGGATGAAGCGGTGCCAGCTGACCGCAATGGAACACACAGCGATGATCGAGATGATGCCAATGACCACCTGTACCAGTGCCAGCGGGCTGATCTCCGGTGCGCTTGGGTCCGGACTGCCCACATAGTATTCGACCAGCCCCGTAACGAGAATGATGGGAACCCAAACGATGCCGATCCGCAGCGCCATGGAACGGAAGCTCCAGACTGAATTCAATGCATGGGAAACGGCCTTGAAGGGCGAAAGCTTGCGCATGATGTCCCGGTTGGGTTGCTGTTGCCGCGGAAACTAGACTGCGCTGCGGCTGAAGGAAAGGTGGAAATCAGCCGGATATGGCGGCGGCGGGCCGCGCCGTTTGGCGCGTCCTGCGGGAGATATGGAGGGCGAAATTGCGCATGATGATGGCCGCCAGCTCGTCCTGGGGGCAGGGCTTCCCAAGAAGATAGCCCTGCACCATGTCGCATCCCAGTTCGCGAATGCCGGCAAGCTGTCGCGGGCTTTCAATACCCTCGGCTGTCACCGTCATGCCGAGGCCATGGCCTAGCTTCACGATGGAACGCAGGATGCCCTTCGCCGAGGCGGATACCTCAAGTGCCACGACGAAGCTGCGGTCGATCTTGAGTTTCGAGAAAGGGAACTTCCAGAGATAGCCCAGGCTTGAATAGCCGGTGCCGAAATCATCCAGCGCCACACCGACACCCATCTCGCGCAGGATGCGGAGCTGGCTGAGGACGAGCTCGCTGTCCTGCATCAGTGTGCCCTCGGTGATTTCCACCTCCAGCCGGTAGGCGGGCAGACCATGCCTTTCCAGCGACTGGCGAACGGCCTGCACGATCGTGCCGGACATGAATTGCGCGGGCGAGAGGTTGACGGCCACGACGAGATGCGCCGGCCAGAGTGCTGCCGTGCGGCAGGCGTCATCCAACGCCCAGTTGCCGATGCCGTTGATCAGACCTGCCTCTTCGGCGGCTGGAATGAACTCTGAGGGGGGGATGGCTCCCAGTTCGGGGTCATCCAGGCGCATGAGCGCTTCGAAGCCAGCCAGTTCGCCCGAGCGCATGTGGTGAATCGGCTGGTAGACCAGCCGGAGTGATTGGGCGGCATGGGCTGCGGCGATCGCGCGCTGCACATCAAGGCGGCGCGCTGCGGCGGCCGCGGACAGGGGATCGAAGAACCCATAGCCTGGGCTATCTTGCCCGCGCGCCGCGGCAAGGGCGAGTTCGGCGCTCCGCAGCAGATCCTCAGCGGTTGTTCCGTCCTGTGGGGCCAGAGCAATGCCGATTTGGCAAGAAAGCGGACGCCGCAGCCCTGCATCCTCAATTCCCCCGGCGAGACTGCCGGTGATGGCGCGGGCGAGGCCAACCACCTCCATCGGGTCGCTCATGCCAGGCAGGAAGACCAGGAAGGTACCGTGCCCCGCGCGGCTTGCAGCAGCGTCGGCCGGAAGGATGGTGGCAAGCCGCGCCATAGCCTCTTCGATAAGCTTTTCCTCGAGGTGCAGGCCATGAGTGGCGGTTATGGCGGCTGTTGCGCTTAGTTCGCAATGGATGAGGGCTCCTTTGCGCGCCTCTGCCTGAGGGGATGCGAGGTGCCGGTCGAGAGCGGTTCGGACACCCTCCTGCGGAAGCAAGCCCGGGATGGGCTCATTCGTGCCAGGCTCTGCCTGACGTTCAGCGAGGCGGTAGCCAAGCAGCAGGGCCGAAGCCGCGAAGACGGCCGCTATCGGCAATGGCACGGCTGGCGCTGGCCAGAACAGCACAGCCGTTACTGCAACCACGGCCATGACCCCACCGCGGATCCAGTCAGCGGACGGGCGCTTTTGCCCCGAAAGGGGCCATTTCGTCAGCATAATCGACTTCACCGGCAAGCGTCACGTCTCCCGTATATGAGTACCGCAACGTAAGCCATGAATGAAAGCCGATGGTTAAGGGTTGCATTATTGGAGTTTGCACAACCTATGAACGATAATCTTGGTAAGCGGGGTCTTTGATTGATGTCTCATGACGGGATGCGCCGCGGCGTGTGCTTCATGGCAGTGTGCCTGCTGGTGGGCGTGCGTCCTGCCAGTGCCGGGGGCTATCGCGACTTTGTCAACGGGCTCAATGCCAAGCCTCCCAGCGGCTCGCGCTTCCGGCCCGATCTCGAAGCCAAGCTGGCCAGTCTTGTCAGCGCCTATCGGGAAGGTGAGGGCAAGGAGCCCGTGGCCCCGGATGACACTTTTCTCGACGCCGCGCGCGCCCATGCCGCCGACATGATGTTGAATGGCTTTATGGGTCACAGCTCCTCGAGTGGGCTGAGCTTCCAGGGCCGCATGGGGGCCCTCGTGGGCGATGTGACCAGATACCCATCGCTGGGCGAGAATGCCGCGCGTGATACGCAGGACACGCCTGTCGACGACGCCAAGGCGCGCGCCATTCTCGAGCAATGGATCAACAGCCGCGCCCACCGCAAGGTGATGGTGAACCGCAGCTTCCAGTTCGTGTCGACCGGCGTCATCCAGCGCGAGAACAAGATCTGGGCCGTCCAGATCTTCTTCGGTACACCACGAAAGAAGGGTTTGTTTCAGTAGGCCCGGAGGACCGCCGGATCAGGTCCGGCGGTCATCTGGTGCAAGCAAACTTATGCCGCCCCCGGGGCCGGGAGTGTCTTGGGCGCCAGCAGTCGCTGGGAGGCGTTCTTGACGGCCTTCTGCACCTTGTCAAAGGCTCGTACCTCGATCTGGCGGATGCGCTCGCGCGACACGCCGAATTCCTGGCTCAGGTCCTCGAGGGTCACGGGATCGTCTTGCAGCCTTCTTGCCTCGAAAACGCGGCGTTCCCGGTCG
>CAIYXE010000422.1 GCA_903930095.1 uncultured Hyphomicrobiales bacterium | reverse complement strand
TGCGCTGCTGGCCGTGGCGCTGATGTCCAACATCATGGCGATCATCCTGCAGTCACTGTGCTCGAGGCTCGCCATCGGCTCAGGCCGTGACCTGGCGCAAGCCTGCCGGGATGCGTACCCCAGGCCCGTGGCCTTCGTGCTCTGGATCTTCGCCGAAATTGCCATCATTGCAACCGATATCGCGGAGGTGGTGGGCACCGCCATCGGCCTCAACCTGCTGTTCGGCATTCCGCTGGAACTTGGCGTCGTCATCACCGCGCTGGACGTGTTCCTGATCCTGTGGTTGCAGCGCCTGGGCTTCCGCTGGATCGAAGCCTTCATCATCACGCTGCTGGGCGTCATCTTCGTCTGCTTCTTCCTGCAGATCGCCCTGGCGGACCCTGACTGGGGCCAGGTCATTCGCGGCTTCGCGCCCACCGTCGAGATCGTCAAGAACCCCGCCATGCTCTATCTGGCGCTCGGCATCATCGGCGCCACGGTCATGCCGCACAATCTCTATCTCCATTCCGGCATCGTGCAGACCCGGGCCTATGGCGTCTCGCTGCCCGAGAAGCGCGAGGCCCTGAGATTCGCCACCTGGGATTCAACCGTGGCGCTGATGTTCGCACTTCTCGTCAACGCCTCGATCCTGATCCTCGCCGCCGCCACCTTCTACAAGGCGGGCCACACCACGGTTGCGGAGATCGGGGAGGCCCATTCCATGCTGGCCCCTCTGGTGGGTTCCATGTTGGCGCCGAAGCTCTTCGCCATCGCGCTTCTGTGCTGCGGCCTCAACTCCACGGTGACGGCCACCATGGCCGGCCAGATCGTCATGGAAGGCTTCCTGGACATCCGGCTCCCCGCCTGGATGCGCCGCCTCTTCACGCGGATCGTGGCAATCATCCCGGCAGCCGCCGTCACCCTCTATTATGGCGCGGAGGGCACCGGCACATTGCTGATCCTGAGCCAGGTGGTGCTGGCCTTCCAGCTTCCCTTCGCCATCGTGCCGCTCGTCATGTTCACCCGCGACAAGGCGAAGATGGGCGGCCTCGTGGCACCCGTCTGGCTCACGCTGGTGGCCGGGGTGATCGCCGCCATCATCATCGCCCTCAACGTCAAGCTCCTGTGGGATATCGCGACGGGCTGAGGCCCCCATCTTGCAGACTCCGGGCTTCCTCCTTAAAGACCCGCCATGCAAGACCGTATCCTCATCATCGATTTCGGCTCCCAGGTCACCCAGCTCATCGCCCGGCGCATCCGCGAGGCGGGGGTCTATTCGGAGATCGTCCCCTTCCAGTCGGCCGAAAAGGCGCTGGATTGGCCGGGCCTCAAGGGCATCATCCTGTCGGGCGGACCTGCGTCGGTGCATGAGGGGGGCAGCCCCCGCGCACCCGATCGGGTCTTCACCCGCGGCGTTCCTGTGCTTGGCATCTGCTATGGCGAACAGACCATGTGTGCCCAGCTTGGCGGCCGGGTGGAAGCCTCTGACCACCGTGAGTTCGGCAAGGCCTTCGTCGAGGTGAAGGCCTCCAACGCCTTGTTCGACGGCGTCTGGGAAACGGGCGAGCGCCATCAGGTTTGGATGAGCCATGGTGATCGCGTCACCGCCATTCCGCCGGGTTTCAAGGCCATCGCCACCTCGGAGGGTGCGCCCTTCGCGGCCATCGCCGACGAGCACCGCCAGTTCTACGCCACGCAGTTCCATATGGAAGTCGTCCACACGCCGGACGGTGCCAGGCTGCTCGCCAACTTCGCGCGTGAGATCTGCGGCTGCAAGGGCGACTGGTCCATGGCGCATTTCAAATCGGAGATGGTCCACAAGATAAAAAAGCAGGTGGGCTTTGAGCGCGTCATCTGCGGCCTTTCCGGCGGCGTGGACAGTGCAGTCACCGCCGTTCTCATCCATGAGGCGATCGGCGAGCAGCTCACCTGCATCTTCGTCGACCATGGCCTGATGCGCCTGAACGAGGCAGCGGAAGTCGTGAAGCTCTTCCGCGAGGCCTATAACATCCGTCTCATCCACGTCGATGCTTCGAAGCTCTTCCTTGATGCGCTGGCAGGCGTCACCGATCCGGAACAGAAGCGCAAGACCATCGGCCGCCTGTTCATCGAGGTGTTCGAGGCTGAGGCCAAGAAGATCGGCGGCGCCTCCTTCCTGGCGCAGGGCACCCTCTATCCTGATGTGATCGAGAGCGTCTCCTTTACCGGCGGCCCCTCCGTCACCATCAAGTCGCACCATAATGTGGGCGGGCTTCCTGAGCGCATGAACATGAAGCTCGTCGAGCCCCTGCGCGAACTCTTCAAGGACGAAGTGCGCCTCCTGGGCCAGGAGTTGGGCCTTCCCGCCCATTTTGTCGGCCGCCACCCCTTCCCGGGCCCTGGCCTCGCCATTCGCATCCCCCATGACGATGTCACGACTGAGAAGCTCGACATCCTGCGCAAGGCCGATGCGATCTACCTCGACGAGATCCGCAAGGCCGGCCTTTATGACGCGATCTGGCAGGCCTTCGCCGTGCTTCTCCCCGTGCGCACCGTGGGCGTCATGGGCGACGGCCGCACCTATGACCGTGTGCTGGGCCTGCGCGCCGTCACCTCAACCGACGGCATGACGGCGGAGTCCTACCCCTTCGACCACGCCTTCCTCGCCCGCGTCTGCACCCGCATCATCAACGAGGTGAAGGGTGTGAGCCGCGTGGTCTATGACGTGACAAGCAAGCCGCCCGGCACGATCGAGTGGGAATGACCTGATGTGTCTGCGCTGACGCCGTTCACCCTTTGCGGTTCCAGGGGGCGGGCACCATGTGGCCACGGCGGATGGCGATCACCAGCAGCACGACACCGGTGATGGTGCAGAGAATGAGTGCAAACACCGACTGCTCCATGCCGAAGTTGCCGCCCGTGTAGAACGTGGGCCCCTCGATCTTGGACTGAAGCAGGCCCGGGAGTGCGACGCCGCCGGAGACGATGCCGCCGAAGACCGCCGACTGCACATAGTTCCACAGCATGTGGAAGCCGATAGCCATCCACAGCCGCCGCGTGACCAGATAGGCGGCGGCCAGAAGCAGGCCCGCCTCGATGGCGATGTAAGTGGCTCCTGCAAACGTGGCGTCTGGATTGAGTAGATGGAGAAAACCGAAGACCAGTGAGGAAACGATGATCGCGATCCAGCTGCCGGCCATGTCCTCGACGGACTTGAACAATACACCGCGGAACGCCACCTCCTCGAAGACCGCTGACTTTATGGCCATCGCTGCTGCCGGAATCATGTAGGATAAGGGGTTCAGCCCCTCGATCTGGAACATGCCGAACACCATGAGCAGCAGCACGCAACCCGCATAGAGCCCGGCGCCGACCAATCCGCCGATGGCCCATTCGCGGCCCGCTCCTGGCAGTGACAGTTCGGTCACCTCGCGGCGCTCGATCAGCTTCCCCCACGCGACGTAAACGGCCATCACCACCACTGCCATGACGATCGCAATGGCGACCCCGATCAAGGGGCTGTCCTTGAACGCCAGTATGCGGCTTTCCGTCCAGGCCATCATGCTTAACGCCAGGCCGCCCAGAACGATCACGCGCGTCAGCGGGAATTGCAGGATACGCAGCCAGAGGGGCTGGGCCGGGTGTGCTTGTTCCATCATGTTGGATTTCAGCCTCTTGACTTGGTCTCTTCCGCTTTCTCAATCAACTCACGAAGGACGGGGCCACACAAACTGTGATCTTCTAAAAAAATTATGTACAAGACAAGCCAGTGAAGCAAAATCAGACCATTGCACACGATCTTTTGAGCAGAATTTGGCGGCCTCCTCCGATGAACAGATCAGTGAGTTCCGGGGCATGGCATACACTGGGCGTGGAGTTTCGGAAGGTGCGACGGGTGGCGGCCTATGGCACGGTTGCAGTTTTCAACGGTCCGTTTGGCAAAAAATGGGACCTGTTGCGGCCCGTCTTCAAACAACGGATTGAGAAATGGCAAGACTGATCGAGGCCCCCACCCTTTTGACGGCGCGTTTCCTGCTTCGCACGCCGCAGCTTTCCGATTTTGAGCGGTGGGCGGAATTCTTTTCGACCGAAAGGTCCCGCTGGGAAGATGGCCCGATGGACAGGGTGCAGGCATGGCACCACTGGGCATCCGGTGTCGCCTTATGGCCGCTCAAGGGTTTCGGTCCCTTCGGCGTTGAGGACCGTTCAACCGGCCAGTATCTGGGTGAGGTTGGGATCTATCAGCCCGAGGGCTATCCGGAGCCCGAACTCGGATGGTTCGTCGTGCCGGAAGCCGAAGGCAAGGGAGCGGCCTTTGAAGCGGCGGGTGCCGTCATGCGCTGGGCCAGAGTGGAACTCGGCTGGAGCAGGCTTGTCAACTACATCGACCCCGGCAACGAGCGATCAATCGCCCTTGCCCTGCGGCTCAATGGAAAAAGAATTGATGCGAAGGGCAGCGGTCCCGCCGATGTCGTGATACATCATGACCTGCTGGCGCTTGAGATGTGCAGAGGAGAACGTGAACAGCATGCGCGATAATGATCCGGCGATTCAGATTGCCGAACTCGAGCGCCGCCTTGCGGAGAACGACAGGGTGATTGCCGATCTGAATGAGATGGTGATCTCGCAATGGCGCAAGCTCGATCATCTGGAGCGGCGGCTGGGTGAACTCCGCGATGAGTTCGACACGGCGGCAGCCGCCCGCACGGACGCGAGGGAGCCGCCGCCCCCGCATTACTGAGAAAGATGGGGCCTTGCATTTCGTTCGATATCGAACTATGTAGTTCGACATAGAACTATATGGAGGTCCCATGCCGTTGTCCCGCCGCCAGGTCATTGCCATTGCCGGGGGCGGCACGATCGCCGCCGCCACGGCAAGCGCCGTCCATGCCGTGACCCGCACCCCGCGCACCGCCCAACGTCCCTGGAAAGATGCCGGCACCCATGAGGAGGTGCGGAAAGCTGCCCTGTCCTTTGCGCTGCTTGCGCCTAATCCTCACAACCGGCAGCCCTGGCTCGTCGATCTCTCGCAGGATGACGTGGTGGTGCTGCATGTCGACACGGCCAAGCTGCTGCCCCACACCGATCCCTTCAACCGCCAGATCACCATCGGGCTCGGCTGCTTTCTCGAGGTCATGCGCATGGCGGCGGCCGAGCAGGGTTACCGGGTCGAAACCGAGCTTTTCCCTCAAGGCGAGAATGAATCCGCGCTTGATGGCCGCCCAGTGGCACGCGCGCTATTCCGCGCCGATCCGGCGGTGCCGCGTGATCCTCTCTTCGCGCATGTGCTGCGCCGGCGGTCCTTGAAGGAGCCCTTCGACACGCAGCGCGACGTCGCCCCGGATGTGCTTGCCGTGCTTGGCGCTGCCGCCGCCGCGGGCACCCGTTTCGGGGGCACGGTGAACCCGGCGGACGTCACCTCGTTCCGCGCGATGTCGCATGAAGCGCTCCGCATCGAGATCGAGACGCCGCGCACCTACATGGAAAGTGTCGATCTGTTTCGCATCGGCCACCGGGAGGTTGATGCCAACCCCGACGGCATCGACTTCACCGGCTCCCTGTTCGAAACGCTGCGGCTGCTGGGGCTCTTCACCCGACAGTCGGCGGCGGACACGACATCATCCGCCTTCAAGGCGGGTGCGGAGGCCGTGTTCGCCAACACGGATACGGCCATGGGCCACATCTGGCTCGTCACCCGAACCAACACCCGCCGGGACCAGATCGCCGCGGGTGCGGATTGGGTGCGGGTGAATCTCGCGGCCACAGGGCTGGGCCTCGGCACGCAGCCGCTCAGCCAGGCCCTGCAGGAATATCCCGAGGTGGCAAGGCTCCACGCCGACATTCACAACAGGCTTGCGCCCGATGGCGGAACTGTTCAAATGTTCGCACGGATCGGTTACGGGCCTGATGTGGCCCCAAGCCCCCGCTGGCCACTGGACGCAAAGATTGCCCAAAGCTGACGACTCCACCGCGCTGTATTTCGCGTTCTTTAACGAGATTGCGATCATTTCGCAGCTCTCGGGCCGCATGCTGGAAGCGAAACTGCTGAAGGGGTTCCTGGTGTCGCATTTCGCCGTGCTCAATCACCTCGCAAGGCTTGGCGACGGGCGCACCCCGCTCGCCATCGCACGCGCCTTCCAGGTTCCCAAGGCCACCATGACACACACGCTGTCTGGACTGGTCGATGCCGGCCTCGTGCGTCTCGTGCCGAACCCGAAGGACGGGCGCTCGAAATGCGTGATGCTGACCGACGGGGGGCGGCGCTTCCGGGATGACGCCATCGCGCGGCTTCAGCCGGAGTTCGATCTCATGTCCAGGCACTTGCCCGCCGGGACGATAACGAAGGTTCTGCCCGTGCTTACACAGATGCGCGAATATCTCGACCGGGAGCGCGACGGGTAAAAATTGAGCGGCCGCTTGCATAGACAATCCGGCTACGAAAATGACCAGGCCGCGCGTAAGTTCGGCAACTCGATGAATCTATCGGACGCGTGAGCGAATCATATCTGGCGGAGAAGCCGCGCCCTTGCGCGGTTTTTTGCCTGCCTGCGGCATCGTCTGCGTGTCATGCGCCAAGGATTTCCGCATACTTTCCTATGTGTTAATGACTGGAGGGGCAACGCGAGGGGAGTGCGGTTCTCTGATGCAGTGGTGGCTCACCGTCTTCTTTCTCCTCGGCAATGACTGGATATCGGGCGACCACATCGATGGCTGGGCGTCCAGGGCCTTCGCCACGCGGGGCGAGTGCGAAACGCGCAAGCAGTTTGCCGAATGGCAGACGGCCCGGCATCCGCTGGATGTTGAGACCCGCTGGATATGCAGCGCCGGGCGCCCCGCGCGTGATCCCCCGCCGGGGATGCTGGAGGCGAGTTGGGAAAACCAGCCATGGCGCATCGAGGCGCAATGGACTGGTCTGCCGAAGTCCGGCGGTCTCGAGATCTTCACACGAGAGGAGGTCCCGTGGATTGCGGCGGATGGCGTTGGCCTTCGCTATTCCGGCCCTCTGCTGCCGCCGCTGGCAGATGACCTGCGTGCCCTCCTGCTGGCAAGCCCGCAGCGTTTCCATCGCGTGGTTCTGGAGCTTGACAGCAATGGCGGTGAATTGGCCTATGTGAAGGAACTCGTTGCACTTCTCCAGGAGGTGAGGGGCAAGATGGAGCTGACCACGCGCGTCATGGAAGGTGCGATCTGTGCCTCGGGCTGCATTCCGGTATTCATGCAGGGCAAGAAGCGCAAGGCGAGTGGCGCCTCGGTGTGGGTCTTCCACGGCGCGCGGAGCACGCTCACCAACATTCCCAATCCCGCGGCGACGAAGGCGTATCTGGAGATTCTCACCGCCTCGGGCATGAAAGCGGGGTTCCTCGCCTTTCTGGAGGAGGATAACCGCATCTACAAGCCGGGCAGCCTGATCCTCAGCGGCTACGAGCTCTATGGCCTTTACAAGGCCGGCATCATCACGGAGCTTCTGCCGGCCTGGCGTGATGAGGAGCCCATCCTTCCTCCCGGCGAGGCGCTGCGTTGATCATGCCGCTGCTTGACGCGCCCACCGGCCTGACGGCATGCTCGCCCGTGTGATGTCCCGCCCGCTTGCTCCCCCCGCGATGCTTCTTCCCGCCCTGATTGTCATGCTGGTGAGCGGCGTGTTGCCTGCTGCGTTCGTCGCCTATTATTCCGTACACGATACATTCGCCGGAAACAGCTTCGTGTGGGTCGGGGCGGATTGGTATGTAAGCGTGCTCTCTTCGCCCGAGTTCTGGTGGGCGCTGGCCAGAAGCCTGGGTTTTGCCGCGCTGGTGCTGCTCATTGAGATTCCGCTCGGCATCTATATCGCGCTCAGGTTGCCGCCGTCCGGGCCTCTCGCCTCGCTGCTGATCGTGCTGCTCGCCATCCCGCTCCTCGCTCCGCTCATCGTCGTGGGTTATCTGTGGAAGGTGATGTCGGCGCCCGCGATCGGACTTTTGCCAGCCGCCGCCGGCCTGCTTGGCCTTGGCTATGACATGAACAACCCGGTGGTGGTCTGGGCGACACTGCTCCTGATGGACGCCTGGCACTGGACCAGCCTCGTGGTGCTGCTCTGCTATGCGGGGCTGCGCGCCATACCGGAGGATTACTACCGCGCCGCGCGGATCGACGGGGCAGGGGCATGGGCGGTCTTCCGCCACATCCAGCTGCCACGGCTCCATCTCGTGCTGCTGATCGCCATTCTCCTCCGGTTGATGGACAGCCTGATGATCTATGCCGAGGCCTATGTCGTCACCCGCGGCGGGCCCGGTGTCTCCACCACCTTCCTCTCGCATGAACTCATCCAGACAGCGACGATCGAGTTTGACCTCGGGCAGGGGGGCGCCATGTCGATCATCTATCTTTCGCTCGTCCTTCTCATTTCGTGGCTGTTCTTCGCGCTCATCGTTCCAGGGCGGGGCAAGGCCTCATGAAGCGCAGTTTCCCCCTCGCACCCATCATCTATGTCGTGCTGCTGATGACGCCGGTCTACTGGCTGGTGGCGATGAGCTTCAAGACCAATGCCGAGATTGCCGGCGGCCTCACCTTCTATCCCCATGAGGTGAGCCTGGCGAACTACGCGCTGATCTTCACCGATCCGGACTGGTACATGGGCTACGTCAACGCCATCATCTATGCCGGGCTCAATGTGGTGATTTCGGTGGGTGTTGCCTTGCCCGCGGCCTATGCCTTCTCGCGGCATGATTTCTTCGGCCACAGGACGCTGTTCTTCGGGCTGCTGATGTTCAGGATGCTGTCGCCCGCCATCTTGCTCGCACCCTTCGTGCAGATCTTCTCGGACCTCGGCATGATCGACACCCACCTGGCGGTTGCCATCGCGCACTGCTTCTTCAACGTGCCGCTGGCGATCTGGATTCTCGAGGGTTTCATCTCCGCCATCCCGCGCCAGATGGACGAGAGCGCGATGATCGACGGCCATAGCCGTTCCTCCTTCCTGCTGCGCATCCTCATGCCGCAGATCGCACCCGGCATCGCGGTTGCGGCCTTCTTCTGCTTCATGTTCTCCTGGACCGAGTACATGCTGGCCAATGCATTGACCACCATTGACGCCAAGCCCATCGCCGGCATCATGACCCGGGCGGCCGGTGTGCTCTCGGGCGATATTGCACTTCTCTCGGCGGCAAGCGTCATCGCCCTGCTGCCGGGGCTGCTGTTGCTCATCTTCGTCCGGCGCTATCTCGCCACGGGCTTTTCCATGGGCCGGGTGATGTAGAGAAACAGCAGTTCAGGCGAAAACCGTCATTCCTCTCCCCCACCGGGGGAG
>CAIYXE010000421.1 GCA_903930095.1 uncultured Hyphomicrobiales bacterium | reverse complement strand
TCGGTGTAGTAGCAGGTGCAGGCGCCATCATAGCCGTAGCCGATGTTGCCCAGCGAACCGGCATAACCGCCGCCGAAGGTCAGTTCCGGGGTCATCGCCCAGTAGCCCCAAGCCCGGTTCATGTAGACATTACCGGCGCCATTGCCGTTCGCGTCCGCACGCATACGCAATTCCACACCGACTTCGCCGACGGCGGTGTCAGTGGTGGCGACAACGCGGAGCTGAGCGCGGGCACGAACGTCCCAATCGTTATCGCTGTTGCCCGAAGCCGAGGCGCTCGAGTAGACCGAGTAGCCCGTGCCTTCTTCGGTGAGAGCGGTGTCGTAGGAGCGCTTCAGCTTGGCGTCGGCTTCGGCGCCAGCGTAGATGACCGCGGCGCGGACGTAGCCCGACCACGAGATCGTGGTACCGGCCGGAGCATCAGCCGTCGGCATGACGGAGATGATGGTGGCGTTGTTGCCCTGACTGAAACGATCGCGGTTAGAGTCCACAAGGCCCGGAACCTGCATGGCCTCGCCCTTCGAGATGGCGAGCAGCTTGTAGCCGGCGGGAACCGACGGAGCGGTTTCCATCGAGGCGACGCGAGCGTTGAGGGCCTCGATCTGAGCCTTCATGTCGCTCAGTTCATCGGCGTGGGCGGCGGCTGCAGACACGGCAATCGCCGCACCAGCCATCAGAGCCATCTTCATAGTCTTCATTCTTGTTCTCCCAAGTCTCTTGGAGTTGAAGAGCCCCCCATCCCCTGCAAACGGTTGCGGAAGGCCATGCACGATCCCATCGGGCACGGTCGTGTTGTCGCCCCTAATCCCCGAAAGGTCAACGAAGACCCACTGCAATCGATTGGAATTTTGCCCCCTGTAACACAATTGCCACAGTTGCCCGGGGTCCGAAGGAGGCAAATTAAGCGCGCAGGATCAATAGGTTAACAAGGTGTAAACAAATCAGGCCGCAAAGGCAAGCCCAGGCCTGGCCCCACCTGTCCACGGTTGCGCCATGAGTGGGGCAGGCGGCCTCAATCGACCCGACCCCGCGAATCTCCCGGAAACCCCCGAATTTCGCGGAAACGCATGAATCTCGCGGAATTGCGCGGAATTGCGCAGATCTGCTGAAACAAATGAAGACGGCCTGCCGAAGCAGGCCGTCTCCCCCCGGTCAAAGTGACTGAGTCGCTTAGAAGCGCCAGACCGACACGAGGTCGACCGACCAGTTGTCGGTGGTCACGTCGAGGTCGTCCTTGAGACCATCAGCTTCCACGTCACCCGCGACGCCCTTACGCGAGAGCGACGTCTCGGAGGTGTACCACTCGCCTTCCAGACCGATGGTCAGCTGGTCGACGGGTGTGTAGTACACGCCGCCGAGCACGCCCCAGGTGTCGTAGTCGAAGCCAGAGTACTTCCACTGGTTACCATCGAGGTCCGCAGCGCCGGTGTAGCTATCGCCTTCGCGATGCTTGTAGCCGAGGCCGAGTTCAGTGTGGACGGTGTCAGACAGGTTGGCCGAGGCCAAACCGGTGATGCCCCACCAATCGTTCTGGACCGGGTAGGAGGCGATGATGTCGCCCTGGTTGTTCACTTCTTCGAACGGACCCGAACCCATGGCAGCGGCCAGCGAGAGGCTGGCGATGCTGCCGAGGTTGAAGCCGACGCCAGCACCGATCTGCCACAGGGAGTCGATGTCGGGGTTGAAGGTCACGGAGCCGCCGGTAGCAAGCGGGGTGAGGTCAACCGTGGTTGTGTAGTCGTCGTTGTTGACCGTGCGATACACACCCGAGATTTCGCCCGAGAAGGCGTCGCCCGAGTACTTGATTTCGCCCGCAACGCCGAGGTTGTTGCCGTTCTCGTAGTTGTTGTCGTTGCCGAAGCCGTTGTTCCGGCCCGAGTCTTCCAGGGCGACTGCCATGGAGAAGGGACCCGAAGCGTAGGACAGACGGAGCTGGGTGGTGTCACCCGGATCGAAGCTGAGGTCGGCGTTGTCGGTGTAGTAGCAGGTGCAGGCGCCATCATAGCCGTAGCCGATGTTGCCCAGCGAACCGGCATAACCGCCGCCGAAGGTCAGTTCCGGGGTCATCGCCCAGTAGCCCCAGGCCGTCTTCATGTAGACGTC
>CAIYXE010000420.1 GCA_903930095.1 uncultured Hyphomicrobiales bacterium | reverse complement strand
CACGCTGGCTGACAGGGCCGCCAGCAACTCAGTTTCCCGCGCCTTGGCCTTTGCGACATTCGCCTCCTTCACATGGCCGAAACCGCGCATGCTCTGGGGAAGTTCCGCGAGTTCGAGCGTGATCGCGCCATCCAGTTGTTGCGGTGATGCGATGAGGCGTTCGATGAGAGCCTTGTAGTCCACAATAAGCTGCCGTTCCATGCGGCGCTCAGCGGTTCGGCCGAAGACGTCAAACGCGGTGCCGCGCAGCCGCTTCAACGCCGCAAGAATGCGGAATGCGCCCATCATCCACGAGCCGAACGCGCCTTTCACCGGCTTGCCCGTGACCGGGTCTCTGCGGCCCAGCCCGGGAGGGGCGAGGTGGAAGGTCAGCCGGACGTCGCCCTTGAACTGCCTTGCAACCGCTGCGGCGAAACTGCCATCCGAGTAGAGCCGCGCCACCTCATACTCGTCCTTGTAGGCCATGAGCTTGAAGAGGTTCCTCGCCACGGCAAGCGCCAGAGGCTCGGAGGCGGCGCGCACCCTGCCAACGAAGCTGCGATAGCTCTCGGCATAGGCAGCATCCTGGTAGCCGGTGAGGAACGTGACGCGACGGGCCACGATCTCGTCCAGCGTCTCGGCCTTGCGCGCGTGCTTCGCGCCGATAACGGCGCGCACCGCCTGCTCATCCACCGCGGCGCGGCGGCCCCACTCGAAAGCGGCAAGGTTCATCTTCACTGAAACCGCGTTGAGCTTCACCGCCTGCTCGATCGCCGCACGCGAGATGGGGACGAGTCCCTTCTGCCACGCAAGACCCAATGTGAAGAGATTGGCGGCAATTGAGTCGCCCAGCAGCTTCACCGCGATTTCTCCTGCGTCGATGGCGAAGAGACCGCCATGCTTGACGCTCGCGGCGATTTTCAGCGTCAGGGCGCCTCCCTGCAAGTCAAAACCCGCATCATGCGTGAAATGCGCCGGCATGATCTCATGGCTGTTGACCACTGCATGAGTGCGCTGGCGCGAGGCGGCCGAGAGGATGCGCTCCGATGCGGTGGTCACGAGATCGCAGCCGAGGATCAGATCGGCATGGCCCCTTGCCACGCGGACCGCTGCGATATCTGCAGTGTTGGCGGCGATCTTGAGATGGGTGACGACCGCCCCGTTCTTCTGCGAGATGCCGACCATGTCGATGAGGGCCGCGCCCTTGCCCTCGATATGGGCCGCCATGCCAAGAATGTGGCCGATGGTCACCACACCCGTGCCGCCGATGCCGGTGACGAGGATGCTCCACGGCTTTTCAAGCTGCGGAAGCTCCGGTTCGGGCAGGACAGGGAAGGGTATCTTGTCCAGATCGGCAGCGGGCCCGCCAGCGCCCTTCACCAGTTCGCCGCCTTCGACCGTCACGAAGCTCGGGCAGAAGCCTTTCAGGCAGGAGAAATCCTTGTTGCAGCTCGACTGATCGATCTTGCGCTTGCGCCCGAACTCGGTCTCCACCGGCTGGATCGCCACGCAGTTTGACTGGACACCGCAATCGCCACAGCCCTCGCAGACGAGTTCGTTAATGAGAACACGCTTGGGTGGATCGGGCAACTCACCCTTGCGGCGGCGGCGGCGCTTCTCGGCCGCGCAGGTCTGGTCATAGATGAGGACGGAGACGCCCTTGATGCCCATCATCTCCGTCTGCACCGCCTGCAGTTCGCTCCGGTGATGGAAGCTGGTGAAGGACGGGAATGCGGAGCGCGAGGGATATTTGTCCGGCTCGTCGGAAACCACCACGATCCGCTCCACGCCGATGGCGCGCATCTGCGCGGCAATCTGCTCCACGGTGAGGCCACCGTCGTTTCGCTGGCCGCCCGTCATGGCCACGGCATCGTTGAACAGGATCTTGTAGGTGATGTTGGTGTTCGTGGCCACGGCATGGCGGATCGCCATCAGCCCCGAATGATTGTAGGTGCCATCGCCCATGTTCTGGAAGACGTGCGCGCGTGTCGAGAACGGCGCTTCGCCCACCCAGTTGGCACCTTCGCCGCCCATATGGGTGGCGCCCTCCGTCTTGCGGCCCGGCACGAATTGCGCCAGCCAGTGGCAGCCGATCCCGGCATAGCCGCGTGCACCTTCCGGAAGCACGGTGGAGGAGTTATGCGGGCAGCCGGCGCAGAAATAGGGAATGCGGGCGACGAGGTCAGCCTGGTTGCGCGCCCGCGAGACGTCCTGAAGTGCCGCGGCGCAATCGGAGGACGCCCGGTCCTGTATCCGGGCGGCGACCGCAAGCGCGATCTGGTTCGGCTCCAGAACGCCATGGGGTGCGAACAGGGTATTGCCCGCCTCGTCTGTCTTGCCGATGATCGCGGGGCGCTGCTGCTCCGTATACAGAATGTCCTTGACCTGCGCCTCGATCAGCGAGCGCTTCTCCTCAACCACCATGATGGTGGAAAGTCCCGTAGCGAACTCGCGGACGATCGTTGGCTCCAGCGGCCAGACCATGCCGATCTTGAGAAGCCTGATGCCCCGCCGCGCCGCCCCCGCCTCATCGATGCCGAGATCGTCCAGTGCCTGGCGCACATCGAGATAGGCCTTGCCGGCCGCGATGATGCCGAGCTTCGCCGAACCGCCGCCACGCAGGACGATGCGGTT
>CAIYXE010000419.1 GCA_903930095.1 uncultured Hyphomicrobiales bacterium | reverse complement strand
GGTGCCGAGGATGGAGCGGATTTTCGGGCGGACGAAGTTCTTGATCCAGTTCATGGGGCGGGCCTAGCTCCTGACGCCCTGCGCGATCTCGGAGACGAGCGCGTGCACGGCCTTGGCCGTTTTTGACGTGGGCTTTCCGGCTTTTGTGAGGCTCTTCTCCACCGCGCTCACGAGGGCGGAGCCAACCACCACGCCATCCGCATCCTTGGCGATTGCACGGGCCTGCTCCGCCGTCTTGACGCCGAAGCCCACGCAGATGGGCAGCGGCGTGTGCTTGCGCAGACGATTCACATTCGCCTTCACGCTCTTAAGGTCCGGCGCCTTGGTGCCGGTGATGCCGAGCACCGAGACGTAATAGACAAAGCCGGACGTGTTGCGGAACACGGTGGGGGCTCTGGTGTCGTCCGTCGTCGGCGTGGCGAGGCGGATGAAGTTCATGTCCGCCTTCAGCGCCGGGATGCAGAATTCGCCGTCTTCCTCGGGCGGCAGGTCGACGATGATGTAGCCATCCGCGCCTGCGGCCTTCGAATCCTTCAGGAACTTGTCCACGCCATAGACATAGATGGGGTTGTAATAGCCCATCAGCACGATGGGCGTGTCCTGGTCGGTCTTGCGGAATTCCTTGATGAGCTTCAGCGTCTTCTTCATGTTCTGGCCAGCCGCCAGAGCGCGGAGACCCGCGGCCTGGATCGCCGGGCCATCGGCCATCGGGTCAGTGAAGGGCATGCCGATCTCGATCACGTCGGCGCCCGCCTTCGGCAGGCCGGAGATGATCTTGAGCGAGGTGTCGTAATCCGGGTCGCCCGCGGTCACGAAGGTGACGAGGGCGGCGCGGCCCTCCTTCTTGAGGGCGGCGAAGCGGCGGTCGATGCGGGTGCTCACAGTTTTGTTCCCAGGATTTCGGCAACGGTGAAGATGTCCTTGTCGCCGCGGCCGCACATGTTCATCACCATCAGGTGGTCCTTGGGCCGGGTTGGCGCGATCTTCATCACCTGTGCCAGCGCATGGGCGGGCTCCAGTGCCGGAATGATGCCCTCGAGACGGCAGCACAGCTGGAAGGCCTCGAGCGCCTCCTTGTCGGTGGCGGAGAGATACTGCACGCGGCCCATGTCATGGAGCCAGGCATGTTCGGGCCCGATGCCCGGATAGTCGAGGCCGGCCGAAATCGAGTGGCCCTCGATGATCTGGCCGTCGTCATCCATCAGCAGATAGGTGCGGTTGCCATGCAGCACGCCGGGCTTGCCGCCGGCAATCGAGGCAGCATGCTTGGTGCGGGTCTTGAGGCCGAGGCCTGCGGCTTCGACACCGATGATCTCGACGTCCTTGTCATCGAGGAAGGGATGGAACAGGCCCATGGCATTGGAGCCGCCGCCGATCGCGGCGATCAGCGAGTCCGGAAGGCGGCCCTCGCGCTTCAGCATCTGCTCTTTCGTTTCGCGCCCGATCACCGACTGGAAGTCGCGCACCATTTCCGGATAGGGGGCAGGGCCTGCAACCGTGCCGATGCAGTAGAAGGTGTCTTCCACATTGGCCACCCAGTCACGCAGGGCCTCGTTCAGCGCATCCTTCAGGGTACGGGAGCCCGACTTGGCGGGAACGACCTTGGCGCCCAGCAGCATCATGCGGAACACGTTGGGCTTCTGCCGCTCGATATCCACCTCGCCCATGTAGACGATGCATTCGAGGCCGAAGCGCGCGCAGGCGGTGGCGGTGGCAACACCATGCTGGCCTGCACCCGTCTCCGCGATGATGCGCTTCTTGCCCATGCGGCGGGCAAGCAGGATCTGGCCCATCACATTGTTGATCTTGTGGGCGCCCGTATGGTTCAACTCGTCGCGCTTGAAATAGATCTTGGCGCCGCCGAGGTGCTCCGTCATCCGCTCGGCGAAGTAGAGCGGGCTGGGGCGGCCCACATAATGCCCGAGGAAGCTGTCGAGT
>CAIYXE010000418.1 GCA_903930095.1 uncultured Hyphomicrobiales bacterium | reverse complement strand
CGGCGGAATCAGTTGTTGCGAAATGGCGCAGTGACGGGAAGTTGCCTTTCCCCGACTACGACTGGCGCGACAAGTCCGCGATGAGCGGAAAACTCGATTACCCGCCGGAGGGCTCCGTCCTTACCGAACATATGAAGACGCCGTTTGATCCGGCCCCTGAACCGGACGTGGCCAAGAGCTGAGCGGAAGTGAGGCTGGGGTGGGGTATTGGGATGGGAATTCGCGCTTGGTGGCATATCCCTGGTGGATATCCTTGCCCCGATGGGCAGCTGCCATCTTGACGGCCTAGGCAGAATTGGCGTTATACTCAATTTTAGGTATTGCGTTTCGAGTTGACATCTGAGCGCGCGTGGCGGGCGCGGCGCGGATAGTTGCGCGTTGTTGGCCCGTTCATTCAGATCAGAAGGTCAGGAGATATCGTGATGGATTATGCGACTGATATTGCGAAGTATACCGCAAATGTTGATGAGAAAGCGGTGGAGAAGATCGTCAAGTATTGCGGGATCGCCCTGCAGTCTCGGGACGCGTCCTTGGTGTCCTGCACGGATGATGCCGAACTCGACCGCATTAGAAAGGGCTTCGCAGTGAAGATGCTGGGCCTCGAGGGTGTGGCATGCGACGAGGCGATGAATGCTGTTTGCGAGAAGATGAAAGCAGACAAGATGAAGCATCGCGTGACTTTCTACTATCTGCTTGCCGAGGCTGCTGGAAAAATGGACGCGCTCGCCTGACAGTTCGCGGGCAATGTGCCGCGCTGTCATGCGGATGCTAACCGCTCCGCCGGCTCGGGCGTGAGAGAATATAGACGCCTGCAACGATCATCACGGCGCCCGCCGTGAACACTGCCCAGCCGGGCAAGCCCGAACCGAAGTGAAGGAATCCGAGCATGGCTGTCATCATGGTGATGGCGAGGATCTTGGCGCCGAGGGGGATGACGCCATCATCCTCCCAGTCGCGCACATAGGTGCCGGCAATCGGGTGGTTCCGGATCTTCGCGGCGAGTTCGGGCGATGAGCGCGAGAACGCCCACAGGGCGACCAGCAGGAATGGGGTTGTCGGCACGAGCGGCAGCACGATGCCGATTGCTCCCAGTCCGACGCAGAACCAGCCGGTCGCGAGGAGCAGGGGCCGCCGCAACGCTTTCACGGTCGTTGTCCGCGGCGTCTTGCGGTCGAGCGCCGCTTGCTGTCTATTCGTTCGTGCATGCGCAATTCTTCCAGCCACGACACTGAGGTGACGACGGTCGACGTCGAAGTCAAGCCGCAGACATCATTCTTCGGGAGGTTGCGCGCTTATTTCTTTACCGGCCTCGTCATCACCGCGCCGATCGCCATCACCGTATGGGCAACCTACTGGTTCGTGACGATGTTCGATGCCTGGGTGAAGCCGCTGCTTCCGGCGGCCTACAACCCGGACAATTACCTGCCGGTCCAGGTGCCGGGTTTCGGGCTGATCTTCGCCCTGATCACCATCACGGTGATCGGCTTCATGGCGGCCAATCTGGCGGGCCGGACCATGATCGCCATCTGGGACAAGACGCTTTACGCCATGCCCGTGGTGCGGTCGATCTACAAGGGGTCGAAGCAGATCTTCGAGACGCTGTTCTCGCAGAAGGGGGCCTCATTCCGGCATGTCTGCCTCGTCGAGTGGCCGCGCCGCGGCACCTGGTCTATCGCCTTCATCTCGCGAGAGATCGATGGCGCGCAGATTGGCCTCGAGCCCGGCCGCATGATGTATGCCGTCTACATATCGACGACGCCAAACCCCACCTCAGGATATGTGTTCTTCGTCGATATGGCCGATGTGAAGATCATCGATCTCAGCGTCGAGGACGGGCTGAAGCTGGTGATCTCGATGGGCCTCGTGTTCCCCGACCGGCCGCTACCCCCTGATGCGGAGGCTAACGCCGCTACCCTGCGGCCAGGAGCCTGACCGCCTCGTCCCGTTCAAAGAGATAGAGCAGGATCCGTAGCGCCTCGCCGCGCTGCGTCGTGAGCTTCGCATCCCTGCTGAGGACGAGTTGCGCGTCATCGCGGGCAGTGGCCAGCAGGTCGCCGTCGGTTGAGAGATCGGCCATGCGGAACAATGGCAGGCCGGATTGGCGTGTGCCAAGCATTTCGCCCGCGCCGCGGAGCTTGAGGTCTTCCTCCGCGATGCGAAAGCCGTCCTCGGTCTCCCGCATGATCGAGAGGCGTGCCTTGGCCGTTTCGCCCAGCGGCTCCTGGTAGAGCAGCAGGCATGAGGATTTGCCCGTTCCCCGGCCGACCCGCCCGCGCAGCTGGTGCAACTGGGCCAGGCCGAATCGCTCTGCGTTCTCGATCACCATGACAGTGGCCTCTGGAACATCGACCCCAACTTCAATCACCGTCGTGGAGACAAGGAGCGTCAGCGTGCCGTCCTTGAACTGCGCCATCACCCTGTCCTTGTCCGGCCCCTTCATGCGGCCGTGGACGAGGCCGGTTTTGCCCGTGAAGCGGGAAGCGAGTTGCAGGAAGCGGTCTTCCGCGGCCGCCAGGTCTACCTGCTCGCTCTCCTCGACCAGTGGGCAGACCCAATAGGCCCGGTTTCCCTGCGCCATGCTGCGGGATAGTCCCTCGATCACGTCATCCACGCGTGACATCGGGATGACGCGCGTGTCGACCGGCAGCCGGCCTGCCGGCTTCTCGGTGAGCTTCGAGACATCCATGTCGCCATAGACGGTGAGGGCCAGCGTGCGCGGAATGGGGGTGGCCGTCATCACCAGCAGATCGGTTGCGCCGCCTGCCTTTGCCTGGAGCGCCAGCCGCTGATGCACGCCAAAGCGGTGCTGCTCGTCGATAACGACGAGGCCCAGGTCGTGGAAGATCACGTCGTCCTGGAACAGCGCATGGGTGCCGACAACTAGATTGGTTGCCCCGGATGCGATGCGGGCCAGGGCCTCTTCCCGCGGCTTGCCCTTTTCACGCCCGGTGAGGAGCGTCACCTGGATCCCCGCCGCCTCGCACAGCTTGGAGAGTGTTGCATGGTGTTGGCGGGCCAGGATTTCGGTTGGCACCATCAAGGCGCCCTGCGCCCCGCTCTCGACAGCCGCGGCGAGTGCCAGCAGCGCGACCACCGTCTTGCCGGAACCGACGTCGCCCTGGAGCAGGCGCAGCATGCGGTCGTCTGAGGCCATGTCGCGCAGAATTTCCTCCACCGCCCCGGCCTGTGCGGCGGTGAGGCTGTAGGGCAGCGCCCTGATCAGTTTGGCCCTGAGATCGCCCGTGCCCGCAAGCCTGCGCCCCTGCGCCCGCTTCATGCTGGCGCGCACCAGCGAGAGGGCGAGCTGGTTTGCCAGCAGCTCGTCATATGCGAGCCTTCGCCGCGCCGGGGCATCGGGGCCGGTCGCAGAAGGTGTTTCAGGGCGGTGCATGGCCTTGAGCGCCGTGCCGAATGAGGGCCAGCCGTGGCGCTGCAGGTAGGCCTGGTCTTGCCATTCGGGAAGATCTGGAAGCTTCTCCAGCGCCTGTGCAATGGACCTGGCGAGCACCTTGGCCGAGAGGCCCTCGGTCAGCGGGTAGACAGGCTCGATCAGCGGCATGCGGCCGAATTCCTCGCCCGCGACGATGTGGTCCGGGTGTGCAACCTGCGGCTCGCCGTTGAACCAGTCGATCTTGCCGGAGATGAAGCGTGTCTCGCCCTCGGGCAGGGCGCGGCGGATCGTCTCGGCATAGGCGTGGAAGAAGACCAGGCTCAGCACCCCGGTTCCGTCGGAGACCTCCACCCTGTAGGGGATGCGCTTGTTCGCGGGCGGCGGCGGCCGGTGGCGGATGACGGTGGCCTCGACCGTCACCACACCCTCGCGCGGCAGATCGGCGATGCGCGGCCGGAAACGGCGGTCAACGAGGCCCGAGGGCAGGTGGAACAGCAGGTCGATGATCCGCGTCGTTGCCCCCGGCGTTCCCTGCACGGGTCTGAGAAACCGGGCAAGGAGCTTGTCGAGCTTTTCTCCGATGCCCTTCAAGCCCGAAGCCCCGGCAAAAAGCGGATTGAGGAGCGGTGGACGCATGGCCCTATTTCACCTTGAACCGGTTGCGGCGCAAGGGCGGTTGGGGCAAGACACCATCGCAATGACGAGCTCCCCCGATTTGGACATTCGCCGCAAGCGCCTGCTGTGGCGCGCCACCCACCGCGGCATCAAGGAAATGGACCTGATCCTCGGGGGCTTCGTGACCCGAAACCTCGGCTGCTTCAGCGCGTCCGAAATTGCTGAACTCGAGCGCATCATGGACATCCCCGACCAGGACATGCTGGCCTGGGCCACGAAACAGGGTCCGGTGCCCGCTGAACACACCTCCGACATGCTCAGACGCATCATCGATTCCCGGCCATGATGGACCTTTCGAAGCTGAAACCCAGGCTCACCCGGCCGGGCCGCACCGCTGTCTCTGGCGTTCCGCAAGGGCTCGATGCCATGCTGCTGCCGGAGATTGCCAAATCCTCAGGCCAGCGCGTTACCGTGCATGTGGCGGTGGACGATCAGCGCGCCGCCGTGCTGGCGGATCAACTCGCCTATTTTGCGCCCGGTCTCGAAATCCTGCGCTTTCCCGCCTGGGATTGCTTGCCATATGACCGGGTCTCGCCGGTGGCGGATATCGTGGCGCGCAGGCTCTCCACGCTTGCACGTCTGCTGGAGCAGCGGACGAAGCCGCTCCTCCTGCTGACGACCGTTCCCGCGATACTGCAGCGTGTGCCGCCGCGCTCTCTGGTCGAAGGGCAAAGCTTCTCCGCCGCCCCCGGCAACCGGGTGAACTCGGACCAGCTTCTCGCGTTCCTCACCGAGAACGGCTTTTCCCGTACTGGCACGGTGGTCGATCCCGGCGACTTCGCGGTGAGAGGCGGAATCCTCGACATCTTCCCGCCCGGAGCAGATGAGCCGGTGCGGCTCGACTTTTTCGGCGATACGATCGAATCGATCCGCAGCTTCGATCCCGAGTCGCAGCGCACCACGTCGGCCCTTAAGCGATTTACCCTCAACCCGGCCAATGAGGTGTTGCTGAACGAGCCGTCAATCAGCCGTTTCCGGGTCAATTATGCCGGAGCCTTCGGCGGCATCGATACAAGCGATCCGCTTTATGAGAGTGTCACCGCAGGCCGTAAGTATCAGGGCATGGAGCACTGGCTGCCGCTGTTCCACGACGGTCTTGCCACGTTGTTCGACTATCTGGACGATCCCGTGGTGACGCTGGACCAGTCGGCTGACGAAGCGGCGGCCGCGCGCCAGGAACAGGTTGCCGAGTTCTACAATGCCCGCAAGGAGGCCCTCGACAGGAAGGAAACCTTCGGCGCAGCGCCCTACAAGCCCGTCAAGCCAGAAACGCTGTACCTGACGGATGCCCAGTGGTCTGAGTTCCAGTCGAACCATACGGTGCTGGCATTCTCCGCCTTCGAGAGCCCGGATGCCATTTCGTTCGGCGGCAGACGCGGACGCAGTTTCGCCGCTGAACGCGCGCAGGCCGGAGGCAATGTCTATGAGGCGGTCAAGGCCCATGCCGACGACATCCGCAAGGGCGGCAGGCGGGTCGCCATTTCCTCCTGGACGGAAGGCTCGCGCGAGAGGCTCGAGACCATCCTGAAGGACCATGATGTGGCGCCGCTTGCGGCGGCCAAGGACTGGCCGGAGTTCCTTTCCTGGGACAAGGCCATCGCCGGCCTCCTCGTGCTGGGCCTCGAGGAAGGTTTCGAAACAGATAGCTTCGCCATCCTCTCTGAACAGGACATCCTGGGCGACCGCATGGTGCGGCGCGGCCGCCGCAACAAGAAGGCTTCCGACTTCATCAGCGAGCTCTCCGCGCTCACGCCCGGCGATCTCGTCGTGCATGTCGACCATGGTATTGGCCGCTTCGAAGGCCTGAAGACCATCGAGGTGCAGGGTGCGCCGCATGACTGTCTCTTCCTTTCGTATGCGGGCGGCGACCGCCTGTTCCTGCCGGTCGAGAATATCGAACTCCTCTCCCGCTATGGCTCCGACGAGCAGGGCGCGCAGCTGGACAGGCTTGGCGGTGGCGCATGGCAGGCCAAGAAGGCGAAGCTCAAGGAACGCATCCTCAAGATCGCCGAGGGGCTGATCCGTACCGCCGCCGCGCGTGAGCTCAAGCCTGGTGACGTGCTGCCGCCGCCTGAGGGCGCCTATGAGGAATTTGCGGCGCGATTCCCCTATGAGGAGACGGAAGACCAGCTCACCGCAATCGAGGCCGTCATCGACGATCTGCAGAAGGGCCGTCCGATGGACCGCCTGATCTGCGGCGACGTGGGCTTCGGCAAGACGGAAGTGGCGCTGCGTTCAGCTTTCGTCGCCGCCATGAATGGCAAGCAGGTGGCCGTGGTGGTGCCGACCACGCTGCTGGCGCGCCAGCATTTCGCCACCTTCCAGGCCCGCTTCAAGGGGCTGCCCCTTAACATCGCGCAGGCCTCCCGCCTCGTGCCGCGAAAGGAACTCGACCAGGTCAAGGCCGGGATTGCCAGCGGCGACATCGACATCGTGGTGGGAACGCATGCACTTCTTGCCGAGTCGATCAGGTTCCGCGACCTGGGGCTGCTGATCATCGACGAGGAGCAGCATTTCGGCGTGAAGCACAAGGAGCGTCTCAAGGAGATGCGCACCAATGTGCATGTGCTGACGCTCACCGCTACGCCTATTCCGCGCACGCTGCAACTTGCCCTCTCTGGCGTGCGTGAGCTCTCCCTCATCACCACGCCGCCGCTCGACCGTCTGGCGGTTCGCACCTACATCACGCCGTTCGACCCCGTCATCATCCGCGAGAGCCTGCTGCGGGAACATTTCCGCGGCGGCCAGAGTTTCTATGTCGTGCCGCGCGTCAGCGATCTCGACGAGATCGCGGCCTTCCTGCGCGAGAAGGTGCCGGAGGTGAAGTTCCGCATGGCCCACGGCCGCATGCCGCCGACGGAGCTCGAGGATATCATGACGGGTTTCTACGACCGGGCCTTCGACGTTCTCCTCTCCACCACCATCGTGGAATCCGGCCTCGACATCTCCACGGCGAATACGCTGATCATCCACCGCGCAGACATGTTCGGCCTCGCGCAGCTCTACCAGCTGAGGGGCCGGGTGGGCCGCTCCAAGCAACGTGCCTACGCGATTTTCACGACGCCTGCGAACCGGCCGCTCTCGGCTGCTGCGGAAAAGCGCCTCAAGGTGCTGCAGTCGCTCGATTCACTGGGGGCAGGGTTCAGTCTCGCAAGCCACGATCTCGATCTCCGCGGCGCGGGTAACCTTCTCGGCGACGAGCAGTCCGGCCACATCAAGGAGGTCGGCTACGAACTCTACCAGCAGATGATCGAGGAGGCCGTCGTCAAGCTCCGCACCGGCGAGGATACGATGGAGACCGATGGCCAGTGGTCGCCGCAGATCAACATCGGAACCTCCGTGCTGATTCCTGAGTCCTATGTCGAGGACCTGCAGGTACGGCTTGGGCTCTACCGGCGTCTCGCAGACCTTCATGACCAGCAGGCGGTCGATGGCTTCGGCGCGGAGCTGCGGGATCGCTTCGGGCCGCTGCCCGAGGAGGTCAACCACCTGCTTGCGGTGGTGTCGATCAAGCTGCTCTGCCGTGCCGCGAATGTGCAGAGCGTGGATACGGGCCCGAAGGGCGCCGTCATGGCCTTCCGCGGTGAGGCCTTCGCCAATCCGCAGGCCCTCGTCCAGTGGATTACGGGGCAGGGCGCGCAAGCCAAGCTCCGCCCTGACATGAAACTCGTTGTCATGCGGAGCTGGGACTCGGCGGAAGATCGCCTGAAAGGCACGCGGCAGTTGATGCAGACGCTGGTGAAACTGGCAGCGTGAGCTGCCTTTTGCTGCTTCAGCTTTCTTCCGCGATCTCTTTGGCAACGCGGTTGATGGCATCCGCCAGCACATCGGGCGACTGAGCCCCGACGAGGGCATAGCTTTGTCCGAGGATGAAGGTCGGGACACCCGTGACGCCGATGTTGGTGGCGTGCTGGATCTCGGCGGTCGTTTCCGCAACGTCCTGCTCGCTGTCGAGGAGCTCGCGGATCTGCTGGGCATTGATGCCTGCCTCGCCCGCGCAAGCGGCCAGCACGTCGCGGTCGCTCACATCCCGCCCCTCGTTCCAATAGGCCATGAACAGGCGCTCGGCCATCTCGTGCTGGCGCTCCACCGTGTGCGACCAGCGGATCAGCCGGTGTGCGTCGAGTGTATTGGGGGTGCGGGCAATTGCCTCGAAATTGAAGGGAACACCGAGTTCCTCGCCTGCGGCGATGAGCGGATCATGGATGGTCTTCAGCCGCTCCGGGCCGAACTTCGCCAGCATGTATTCGTGCCGGTCGAGGCCTTCAGGCGGAATGCCGGGGTCCAGCATGAAGGGCCTCCAGCGGACCAAGACGTTGAGACCATCGAGGCTGGCCAATGCCGCGTCGAGCCGGCGTTTGCCAAGGAAGCACCAGGGACAGATGACGTCGGACACAACGTCCAGGATGAAGCGGTCAGGCATCGCTCAAGGTCTCTCCAGCGCTTTCCGGATGAGCTTGCCGTTGGCGGTTCGCGGAAGCGCAGGCACGAACCAGATCTGCTTGGGGCACTTATAGGCGGCAAGCCTGTCCCTGACAAACGCAAGGATTGCCTGTTCGTCCACCGCCGCACCAGGCTGCGGCACGATGAAGGCGGCAATGATTGATGCGGTCTCCGAGACGCGCCATTCCCGCACACCGGCATCCGCCACCGCGGGGTGCTGCAGCAGCACGGCCTCGACCTCGAGAGGAGAAACGCGGTAGCCGCCGGCATTCATCATGTCATCAGCCCGCCCCCGGTACCAGAGGTAGCCTTCGGCATCGATCTCGCCGAGGTCACCCGTGGCGAACCAGGTTTCTTCGCCGGGCTCCTCCCCCCAATAGCGCAGGAAGAGGCCGGGATCGGTGCGGTGCACGCCGATCTGCCCATCCTCCAGGATTTGCACGGAGCGGCCCGGCTGGGGTTTTCCGGGAGAGCCTGGCTTCACGGGAACGCCGGGGGACGAGGAGATG
>CAIYXE010000417.1 GCA_903930095.1 uncultured Hyphomicrobiales bacterium | reverse complement strand
GACAATGCCTACATGGCCGAGGCCATCGACAAGGTGGAGATCGTCGATGATCACACCGCCAAGTTCGTGATGAAGCAGCCCGACCCCAACATGCTCTACAACCTGTCGAGCGTATTCATGTCGGTGCCGGAGCCCAAGGCCTATGTGGCGGCGGGCGACAAGTTCGGCGTGACCGAGGCGGTGGGCACCGGGCCCTTCAAGCTCGACACCTTCAACGTCGGCTCCGAGACGGTGCTGGTGCGCAACGACGACTACAAGTGGGCCTCGCCCCTGTCGAAGAACGCTGGCCCTGCCAAGATCGAGAAGCTGACCTTCCGCGAGATCGCCGAGGACTCGACCGCCTTCCTCGAGCTGAAGACCGGTGGCGTCGACATGCTGCTCTCGGTACCGAACGACCTGCTTGGCGAGATGAAGAACGAGGCGAAGCTCGCCGTGCTAACCATGCCGGGCCGTGAAGTGGCCTACATGCCGATCAACGTGACCTCCGAGCCGTTCACCGACATCAAGGTGCGCGAGGCGGCCGCCAAGGCCATCAACCAGGAGGAAATCCTCGCCGCCGTCTATGGCGGCGTTGGCGCCGTGGCCGACACCTTCCTGATCAGCGCGCTGCCGGAGTCGAACGTCGATCCCAAGTACAAGATCAAGTTCGACCCGGCCCGCGCCAATGCGCTGCTCGACGAGGCGGGCTGGAAGATGGGACCGAACGGCGTGCGCGAGAGGGACGGCAAGCCGCTCAAGGTCTCGCTCTGGGCGCAGGGCGACACCTCGTTCAAGCGGCTGGCGGAAGTGGTGCAGGGCCAGCTGAAGGCGGTGGGCATCGACGCCGAGATCACCATCTTCGACTCATCGGCGATCCGCGACCAGTACAAGTCGGGCAAGCAGCAGCTCGCAGTGCGCTCCTACGAGTGGGACAATGCCGATATCATCGACTGGTTCCTCGGCGGCGACCGGTTGGGTTATCCCAACGTCTCCATGTACAACGATCCGAAGGCCGAGGAGCTGCGCACCAAGGCCATGAAGGGCTCGAAGACCGGCGAGGAACGCGCCGCCAACTTCAAGACCTATCATGAATACGTGCTGTCGCAGTTCCCCTTCGCGCCGATCTACCAGCCGGTGGTGAACGTGGGCTACAACACCGAACGCATCGTGCTGCCCGAGAAGATCCGCGGTACGCAGATCGGCTCGGTGACGCTGATGGACGTCGAGGTCAAAGAGTAGCGGCATGAGGCCGGCACGAGCAGGGCGGTTGCGGTGATTGGCTATGCCATCAGGCGGCTGCTCATGCTCGTGCCGGTGTTCTTCGCCGTCTCGGTCGTCATTTTCCTGATCATCCATCTCATCCCGGGGGATCCGGTCGACAATCTTCTCAAAATCGGTTCAGGCCCAGAGCAACGCGCCATCATCACCGCGCGCTACGGGCTCGACCGCAGCCTGCCGGTGCAATATGCGATCTGGCTCGGCAACCTGCTCCGGGGCGATCTCGGCACGGCTATCGTCGGGCAGCGACCCGTCTCCACCATGATCCTGCAGGCGCTGCCCTATTCGCTGGCGCTGGGCGGAGCCGCCCTGCTGTTCTCGACCTTCGTCGGCATCGTGCTCGGCGTCATCGCCGCCTGGCGGCGCGACGGCTGGGCCGACCAGCTGATCATGGGCGGCGTGCTGCTCGGCTCCACCATGCCCACCTTCTGGTTGGGCCTGCTGATGATCCTGCTGTTCTCCGTGCATCTCGGCTGGTTTCCGGTGTCGGGGGCGCGCAACTGGCAGTCGCTGGTGCTGCCGGTGCTCACCATCGGGCTGGCCGGCACGGCGCTAGTGGCGCGCGTCACCCGCGTCGCGATGATCGAAGCGCAGCAGCGCGACTTCGTCATGCTGCTGCATGCCAAGGGCCTGCCGCGCTGGCGCATCCATCTCGGCCACGTGCTGCGCCATGCGTTGACCGCGGTGGTCACCATCCTGGCGCTGCGCATCGGCTGGATCCTCGGCGGTGCTGTCACCGTGGAGGTGGTCTTTGCGCGGCCCGGCCTCGGCACGCTTCTTATCAAGGCGCTGAACCAGCATGACTACCCTGTGGTGCAG
>CAIYXE010000416.1 GCA_903930095.1 uncultured Hyphomicrobiales bacterium | reverse complement strand
GGGTCTGTGTAGGATGCCGCATCGCCCGCCCAGATGGGGGGCAGGTTCAGTGCCAGTCTGCCGGAAGCAAACAGGAACAGGTTCACCGCGTAGGACAGCAGCGAGATGCCCAGGATGACGGGAAACGTCCTCAGCCTCAGGACAAGGTAGGTGCCGCCTGCCGTGAGAACGCCGACCGCGATGGAAAACACATACTCCATTCTAGGCATTCTCCGCTTCGGCGGCACGCGACGGATCGACATCCATCGGATAGGGGCTGGGCCGCTCGCCGCCGCGGTGCGCCAGCCGCGACAGGCTTTCGAGCGCAAGCATCACCGCGCCCACCACGCAGAGAAACACACCGGCATCGAAGGCCATTGCAGTCGCAAGTTCGAATTTCTCGATCATTGGAAGCTTGAAATAGCCATAGCTGCTGGTCAGGAAGGGATAGCCGAAGAACAGCGAGGCGAGGCCTGTCAGAAGGGCGGCGAAGATGCCCGCTGCGATGATCCCATGGTAGGGATATCTCTGGCGTGTCGCGGCCCAGTCGAATCCGCTGGCCATGTACTGCATCACGAGTGCTATCGCCACGATGAGCCCGGCGATGAAGCCGCCACCGGGCTCATTGTGGCCGCGCAGGAAAATGTAAAGCGCGACCAGCAGCGTGATGGGCATCATGACCCGCGTGGCGACCACCATCATCATCGGGTGCTTGTCGCCCGCCTCGCCCACATCCGGTGGGCGGCTTGCGAGCCATTTCCCCACTGGGCCCGAAAGCAGCGATTCCGTCAGCGCGAAGATCACCAGTGCCGCGATGCCGAGGACGATGATCTCGCCGAAGGTATCAAAGCCGCGGAAGTCCACGAGGATGACGTTCACCACATTGGTACCGCCACCACCCGGCTTCGAATTGGCCAGGTGATATGCTGAGATGCTTGCCTGCGAGAAGTCGCTCGACTGGATCTTGTAGGTGAGCCAGCCTGCCCCGAGCCCGACGAAGCATGCCAGGGCGCCATCGCGCAGGCGCCTGCCGCCGCCGCTTTCCTGCGGCGTCGTCCTGGGAAGGAAATTGAGCGCCAGCAGCAGCAGGATGATGGTAACGACTTCGACGGATGCCTGCGTGAGGGCGAGATCGGGCGCGGAGAAATAGGCGAAGGCCAGCGAAACGATGAGGCCAATGACGCCGATGAAGATCAGCGCAAGCAGACGGTTGTGGTGGAAGGCAACGACGCAGCCGGTCGCGATGATGAGCAGCGCCGCGCCAAGCGCCGGAATGGCGCCCACCGCGAGAAAGTCCCGCTCCGGGCCGCTCCACGTGCCGCCAAGCCAGGCCGCAAATCCGGAAAGCCCCACCGTGGCCATGAAGATCGCGGTATATCGTGTCATGGCGCCGTCATGCAGCGCCTGCATCACCGCGCCAGACCAGCCGGCAAGCCGGGTGATCAGGCCCTCGAAGAGCGATTTCGCCTCCAGTCCTGGCATGCTCTCCCGCAGGCGGTCGAGCCTGCGATAGGCGGTCAGCGCCAGCATGCCCCCTGCAACGGCTGCGGCCGACATGAAGAGGGCCGGGGTCAGGCCATGCCATAGCTTGAGTTCATAGGGTGGAGGCACATCGCCGATGACCGCGGCCGACGCCACGGCCACCAGCGGGCCTGCCACAACTGCCGGAAACAGC
The DNA here is from genome assembly GCA_903930095.1 of uncultured Hyphomicrobiales bacterium. Lineage (GTDB taxonomy): Bacteria > Pseudomonadota > Alphaproteobacteria > Rhizobiales > Aestuariivirgaceae > Aestuariivirga. The sequence goes on along the minus strand of CAIYXE010000416.1, from coordinate 159 downwards.
CCGGCTGCGGCCGCCAGCCCAACCAGCACGGCCGGTGCGATCCAGAAACCGACTGGCGGATCATGAGGCCGGATCGGATAGTCGTGTCGAGCGGGCCCCAGAAACACGTGTGCGACGAAGCGGAACGAATATGCGGCCGAGACGAGCGCAGCAACGGTC
>CAIYXE010000415.1 GCA_903930095.1 uncultured Hyphomicrobiales bacterium | reverse complement strand
GCGGCCAGCGAGCGGGAGACTTCATAAGCGAAGTCCACGTGGCCCGGCGTGTCGATGAGGTTCAGCACGTATTTCTCGCCGTTCTGCGCCGTGTAGTCGAGGCGGACGGTATTGGCCTTGATGGTGATGCCGCGCTCGCGCTCGATGTCCATCGAATCGAGGATCTGGTTCACCATGTCGCGGTCGGCGACGGCGCCGCAGAGCTGGATCAACCGGTCGGCCAGCGTCGACTTGCCGTGGTCGATGTGGGCGATGATGGAGAAATTGCGGATGTGAGCGGTGTCAATCATGATTGCGGGGGTGTTTGGCATCGGGGCATGGCGAGGACCAGCTTTGCCGGGTCGCAGGCATGGGCGCTCATCCGGGCGTGCCGGACGGGAGCAGCGAAAGGCCGCTAAAGGCATCAGGGGCGGGCCCTGGGCCCAGAAGGGCGGAGGGGAATGCCGGAGCCGGGGCTCACGCAGTCCAATTGAGAGAAGAGAAGGGGCGCGAGGCGCCCGGCTGGCCGGCGCGGCGTTTGTCGCTAAGGGAAGGCGCTGGTTTACCGTCCCCGAGGGACGCAGTGACTGCCTTTCGGCGCGGAGGTCGTAATGCCTCCGGGTCCCGCCCTTCGCGCCCGGGACGGAGGGTGCGCAGTTCCCTCCGGCGCAGGTGCCGCGGGCTGATCCGCAATTGCGAGACGCTATCGACAATCGTCCCCCTCCAGTGGATCAGCTTGCTGGGAGGGTTAGCACATTCTAGGAATAAAGTCAAGAGTGGTGGAGCTCGCGGTTGAGAGGCCCTCATCCGCCCTTCGGGCACCTTCTCCCATCCTCCGGACGGGAAAAGGGACTGGGTGGTCAGCCTTTCGCGCCCTTCAGCACGTCCACATATTTGGCAATCGCCACCGCCGTGGGCGAGAATAGCTGGCGGTAATAGAGCAATGCAGTGATGGTGAGCGTGGCGGCGATGCAGGCGTAGGGGCCCGCGAACAGGAACAGTGCGGCCACCGCATAATAATATCCGCGGATGCCGGTATTGATGGAGCGCACGGCCTCCGTGAGAACCACCGCCGACTGTTCGCCCATGATGCGCGCCTCGGGTGACTCGGCGCGGGTGGCCTGCAGGCCACCCAGCATGGCGAAGGTATAGGCCATCTTGCGCAGTGCGTAGGTGAAGGAGAAGAAGCACTGCGCCAGGATCGCGGTCAGCAGGAAGACGCACAGCGTGAAGAGATGAAGCGTCATGGTGTGGTCGACGAAGGCGAGGCTGCGCGTCAACAGGTAGACGCTGTTGACGTTGGCCAGTGCGCTGACGAGGCCCGCCAGTACGAGGAGCGTGCCGGAACCGAAATAGGAAATGGAACTCGAGATATGGCCCAGCAGGATCGCGTCGAAGACGCGGTGCTCACGCTCGATGCCCTGGTGCATCTGCAGCCAGCGCAGGCGCACAGCATGGAGCTGGGAGTTGAGCGAGCCACGGCCGAGGAGCTTCAGGATCGGCGTGTAGAAACCCCACAGCGCAATGATGAGCCCGATGGCTGCTGCATGCGCCACGCCGAAGCCTTGCGGGATGTAGGTGGCGAGATCGCTCATTGGGCCTTGTGCATCTCCTTGATCTCGGTGATGCGGATTTCGGGTGCCCGTTCCAGCGTATAGTTCAGACTGAAGGCCGATTGCGCCATGAAAACCGGGTCGCCGTCAAGGTCGCTGGCGATGGAGAAGCGGTTGGCGGCGATGAACTCGTCGAGCTTCTTGCGGTCATCGCAGGAAATCCAGCGCATGACCTCGTAACGCGACGGCTCGAAGCTGACGGGCACGCCATATTCGTTCGCCAGCCTGTCTGCCAGAACGTCGAGCTGCAGCGCACCGACCACGCCCACGATTGCCGGAGAGCCATCCGCCGGAATGAAGAGCTGGACGACGCCCTCCTCCGCCAGCTGCTCCAGCGCCTCGCGCAGCTTCTTGGCCTTCATCGGATCGCCGAGCTTCACGCGCCTGAGGATTTCCGGCGCGAAGCTGGGAACGCCGGTGAACACCACGTCCTCGCCCTCGGTGAGCGTGTCGCCGATGCGCAGGAGGCCGTGGTTGGGGATGCCCACGACATCGCCTGCATAGGCCTCATCCGCTATGGAGCGGTCCTGCGCGTAGAAGAACTGCGGCGCATTCAAGGCCACTGTCTTTCCGGTG
>CAIYXE010000414.1 GCA_903930095.1 uncultured Hyphomicrobiales bacterium | reverse complement strand
TTTGCTCTCTCTCTTGAAGGTCTGAAATCAGGCCGCGCGCTTGCGGCTCTCCATCGCCTTTTTCACGGCGGCGATGGTCTTGGCGGCATCGGGATAGAGCTGCTTCTCGATTGCCGGGCTGAAGGGGATCTGCGTATCGGGGGTCGTCACGCGCATGATGGGCGCCTTCAGGCAGTCGAAGGCCTTCTCCGCGACAATCGCCGAGATCTCGGCTGCTGCACTGCAGGTCGTATGGGCGGGATCGACGATGACGAGGCGGCCCGTCTTCGCCACCGAATTGAGGATCGCGTCAGAGTCGAGCGGCACCATGGTGCGGGGGTCGATCACTTCAGCCGATATGCCCTCCGCCTCGAGCTTTTGTGCCGCCTGAAGGGCCGCGTGCACGCCGGTCGAGATGCCGACGATGGTGACGTCGGTTCCCTGCTTGTGCGTGCGCGCCACGCCGAAGGGGATCCTGAACTCACCATCCGCCACCTCTTCCTTGAGGCCCCAGAGGATGCAGGCCTCGAAGGAGAGCACGGGATCATCCATGTCGACGGCGCTGCGCAGGAGACCCTTCGCATCGCTGGGCGTGGACGGCACCATGATCTTGAGGCCCGGCACATTCATGAACATGGGGTAGGGCCGGTCTGAATGATGCGCGCCCGTGTTGAGGCCGAAGAACATGGCCGATCGGAACACGACGGGAAGCGAGGCCTGACCACCGAACATGTAGCGGTTCTTCGCCACCTGGTTCACGAACTGGTCCATCGCCATGTAGAGGAAGCTCGAATAGGAGAGATCGACGATGGGCCGCAGACCCGTCATGGCGGCGCCCGCGGCTGCACCCACCATCACTTCCTCCGAGATCGGCGTGTTGCGGATGCGGCTGGCGCCGAACATCTGCAGGAAGTCGCCCTTGTCGGCGCGCGACTTGCCGCCGCCCATGGTGCCGTAGACATTCGCCTCGACATCCTCGCCCATGATGATGACGCGCGGGTCTGCTTCCATCGCCTCGCGCTGTGCGGCGCCGATGGCGCCCAGATAGCTCATGACAGTCATTGATTTACTCCGAAGGCTTCGGTGTAGAGGTCCTTGAAGGCAATGTGTGGCTCCGGAAACGGGCTGTCTGCTGCGAACTGGTAGGCGGCCTCGACCTCCGCCGTGACCTCCGCCTCGATTGCGTCGAGGACGGCCTCCCCGGCAATGCCCTGAGCGATGAGATGGGCGCGGAACAGCTTGATCGGGTCACGCTTCATCCACGCCTCGCGCTCCGCGGGGTTGCGGTAGTCGGTGCCGAGACGCAGGCCCTCGGAATGCTCGTTGAAGCGATAGGTGACGACCTCGACGAGGCTCGGTCCGTTGCCTGCTCGTGCGCGGTCCACCGCCGTCTTCACCGCGGCATGGACCTGGAGCACGTCCTGACCGTCCTCAACGCGGACGCCCGGCATGTCGAAGCCTGGCGCGCGCTCTGCGATGACGCCCGCTGTCACGGTGTGGGCGGGCGTCGAGAGGGCATACTGGTTGTTCTCGCACAGGAAGACGATGGGAAGCTTCCAGACGGAGGACAGGTTCATCGCCTCATAGAGGCAGCCCTGATTGGCCGCGCCATCGCCGAAGAAGGCGAGCGAGACGCGGCCCGTGCCCAGCACCTTGGCCGACAGGGCCGCACCCGTGGCGATGGGGATCGATGACCCAACGATGCCGGATTCCCCCAAGCTTCCGACCTTGAAGTCAGCAAGATGCATGGAGCCGCCCTTGCCGCCGCAGACGCCCGTGGCCTTGCCGGTGAGCTCGGCCATGAGCGGGCCCAGGGCTGCGCCCTTGCCGATCGGGTGGCCGTGGCTGCGGTGATTGCCGGTCATGTAGTCGCCCTCGGTCAGCGCCATGCAGGCGCCGACGACCTGCGCCTCCTGGCCGATCGAGGTATGGACCGTTCCCGGAATCTCGCCGCGCTTCACCATCTTGGAGGCGCGCTCGTCAAAGAGACGGATGCGCAGCATTCGCTTCTGCATCTCAAGCAGAAGATCATTGGGTTGTGTCATGACTTAACCTCTCACTTGCTCTGCCGCCGCCTGCCCGGACAGCAGCATGTTGGCGCTTTCCGCATCGGTCACCAGCACGTCGATCCATTCGCCGGCGAGTGCGGCGGCGAGGGCTTCATGCTTGGCCTTGCCGCCGGCAACCGCAATCCGCAGGCCCGCACCGCGCAGCTGATCAAGCGATATGCCGATGACGAGCTCATCGAGTGGGGTCAGCACAGGCTTGCCATGCCGGTCGATGAAGCGCTGGTGGATCTGGCCGACCGCACCTGCCTGGCGCACGTCAGCCAGCTGTTCGGCGGTGAAGAAATTATCGCTCTCTTCCAGCGGCCCGTGGAAGTCCGCGGGGCCGATCCCCACGAAGACGATGTCGACGTCGTTGAGAAGATTGAGCGCCTTCTGGACATGCGCATCAGCAAGCGTGCCCTCACGAAGTGCGGCACTGCGCATCACGCCTGGCGCCCGCAGGAAAACGGCCTCCGCACGAAAGGCCCGGGCCATCTGCAATGTCGCGACATCTGCTTCGTGCTGCAGCATGGGTGAACCCAGATCGCCGAGGGTTTCGACGACGGAGCGGATTGCGCTCCGCGCACCCGGCTCGATGTGGCGCGCCATCTCCCGCAGTGTCGTGCTCCAGGAGGTAAAGCCGAGGACGGGCCCGCCTTCGAAGGCGCCGGAGAGGCAGCGCGCCGCGGCGGCGCCGAGGATCTGCGCGATACCGTCCTCCGTGGGATCTATGTCGACCACATAGGCGGCATCGAGGCCATAGGCTTCGACAAGTCCCTCCTCGAGATCGGGATAGAGGCCTTCCGGCGGCACCACGATGGAGCGGATGATGCCCTGTTCTTCCGCCATGCGCAGAAGGCGCGAGACACCGGCCTGGGAGATTCCCATTTTCTCCGCAATTTCGGTCTGGCGCGCGCCCTGGATGAGATGGAGGCGCGCCGCCCTGGTCATCTGGCGCAATTGCTCGATGTCGGCCGAGCTGTATCGCCGTGCCAGCGCAGAGGTGGACTGCCGCTTCACGACTCAATCTCCGCGGCGAGCTGGAAGGTGGATTTGAGGCCCGGATAGATGCCGCGGTAGGCCGCGAAGATGCCGGCATAGCGGTGATGGACTGCAAGGTCCGGTTCGTAGATCCTGTCGATGCCGGTCATGGCATCCGCGGCGGTGCGGAGATCGGCGTGGAGATTGAGGGCCGCCGCCACATGGATGCCGGCACCCAGCGCCGTGCTTTCCTGCTCGCGCACCACCTTCACCGAGCGGCCGAGAACATCGGCGATGATCTGGCACCACAGGGGACTGCGTGAGCCGCCGCCCAGCATCAGGATCTCCTCGATCGGGGTCCCCGTCGCGGCTTCAACGCCGCTGGTGAGGAACCGCTGCTCGAGGGCGATCCCTTCCAGCACGGCGCGGTACATGTGCGCCTTGCCGTGAAGGCCGGACAGCCCCACGAACGCGCCCCGCGCGTGGCCGTCCCAGTAGGGCGTCATGGCGCCGGTCCAGTAGGGGAGGCAGAGAAGTCCACCGGCCCCCGGGGGGATGGTGGCTGCCGCCTCCTCCAGAATCTGTTCGGGGGACTTGCCGGGCACGTCCTGCGGCACGCCGATCTGCGTTGCGAACCATACGACATTCTGCGTACCGCCGCCAATGAAGGTTTCGAGAATGTAGCTGCCCGGCACCGGCCCGCCCATGGTGCGATAGGCCGTGTCGTGGCTGTAGCGGTCGGCATGGACGCCGGAGACGGTGCCGGTTCCGAGATTGAGATAGGCGCGGCCGGGCCTGGTGACGTTGCAGCCCAGCCCCGCCGACTGACCGTCTCCCGCACCGATGACCACGGGGAGGCCAGCGGGCAGCCCCAGCCTGGCGGCCAGGGACGGGAGGAGCCCGCCCGCAATGGCGCCCGGCGCCAGCAGCCTGCTCACCTGCCCGCGTGAGAGCCCGGCCATTTCGAGGAGCCCGTCGTCATAGTCAAAACGCGCGAGATCAACGAGGCCGAGCGGATCCGCGCAGGCCCAGGAGGTGGCCCATTCGCCGGTGAGCTTGTGCACGAGATAGCCCGCCACATCGACCACATGGGCGGTGCGGGCGATGGTGTCCGGCTCATGCGTCTTGAGCCACAGGAGCTTGTACCAGGCGGGCGTGGGATTGGGTGGCTTCCCGGTGATGCGATGCACCTCGGGTGAGCCGAAGGCGTTGACCTCATCGGTGGCGCGCACATCCATCCAGGTGATGGCGGGGCGGATCGGCTCTTCGGCGGCATCGAGGCAGACGAAGGTTTCACGCTGGTGGGTAATGCCGATGCCTGCGATGCGGCTTGCGTCCACTTTTGCCACCGCTTCGGCCAAGGCTTCGGAGGTGGCCGTCCACCAGTCTGGCGCATGCTGCTCCACCCAGCCCGAGCGCACATGATTGAGGCCATAGCCGCGGCGGCCCACCGCCACGGCGCGGCCGCCCGCATCCCAGACCACCGCCTTCGCCGCAGTCGTGGAGCAGTCGATGCCGATGACGAGATCCTTTGTCATGTTTTCTCCATCACATCGCTGAGAGCCCAGTCGATATGTTCATCTGTCCACAGGCCCATCATGTTCAGGAGGTCCACGAGGTTGAACCGGTTGCGCATGAGAAAGCAGTTGGCCGTTGCCCAGCGCGCGAGACCGGGCGGGATCACCGGATCCAGTTTCGGGAATGCCGATGGCCCGCCCGATGACCGGAGTGCGGCCCGCAGGGTTTCCGCTGGCGTCACGAGCTCGCCGAATGCGGCGGCGTGGCGCTGCCAATCGCCGGTGACGCTGACGAAGCGGTCCCAGTTCGCGATGACCTTTGCGTGCTTGGCCCTTGCATCCCGCTGGCATTCCTCGACGATGCCACGGCCCAGATGGCCGAAGGCCCTTCCGATGCGTGCTTCGATCGTGGCGATGTCCGGCTTGTTGAGAAGGCCTGGCCGGATCAGGTCCTGCTCGATCGCGTGGCGCCAGAGCTTTGCGGCAACGAGGCTTGCAACACCGACCTGTGCGCCGTGAAGTCCAATCGCCTCATGGTGCGCGGCGTGGTGCAGATCCAGCATGTGGCTGATCACGTGCTCGACGCCGGACAGGCAGGCCGTGGTGTCTGCAACGCCCGAGACGATGCCGCGAACCGCGAGCAGCCTTGTGAGCTCACGGATTGAGGCGGGTTCGCCAGCCGCCAATCCGGAGGCCCAGCCGGGTGGCTCTGCCGCGGCTGCCTGCAGTATGGCAAGCGCTGCCGGATGGAAGGTGGTGTCGAGCCCAAGAAGCGAGGAGAGATACCAATCGGCAGGCGCGGTGAACAGCGAGATGGCCTCGCCGAAGCCCGCTGTGTTGAGCTTGAGCGGCGCGGTGCCGATCGTCACCACATCCGCCAGCACGATGGTTGGCCAGCGCGAGGGAACCGTGCGCTTGACGCCGTTGCGCAGGATCACCGAGACATTGTCGGTGAAGCCATCGACCGAGGCCGCGGTCTGCACCGCCACCTGGGGAATGCCGCCGTTGCGATCAGCCGCAATCTTGCCGACGTCCGTCATGGTGCCTGAACCGATGGTGACGATGATGTCGGCTCCCTTGGCCTTCTCTGCCGCCATGGCGAGCACCGTCTCATCCGCATGGAGGTTTTCGTGGCCGTCATCGAGGCAGGCGACGCGGGCGGAGTATTCATTGGCCAACTGGCGTTCGACCAGCGCCGACAGCCGTTCACCCGCGCGCAGGATGGGTGTCTTGTCCGTCAGGATGACGACAGAGGCGGAACCAGGCCTTCCGAGCGCTTCGCGCAGTGCAGCGGCAACCTCGAGATGCGCAGTCCCGGAGATCACCACGCGCTTCAGGCCCAATGGTTTGAGGCGGCCCTCGGGATCGAGCGGCTTCAGGGCCTGGCGCAGGCCATCAAGATCGGTTGGATCGGCAAGCTGTGTCATGGTCTATCGCGTGGACTTTCTGGTGACAGTCTGCACGGCCGCATCCCAGCCGGCGCAGAGGGCCTCCCGCTGGTCCGCCGACATGCTGGGCTCGAACACGCGGTCGACCTGCCAACGGTCAGCCAGGTCGCTCTTTTTCCACTGGCCCACACCCATGCCGGCCATGTGCGCGACACCCAGCGCCGTGCGTTCGAGTTCAACGGGGCGGCGCACCGGAATGCCGAGAATGTCCGCCTGGAACTGGCAGAGCAGATTGTTGCGCGTGGCCCCGCCGTCCACTTTCAGTTCGGGGATGGGAAGGCCGCCTGTCTTCAGCGCCTCCACATTGTCGCGCGTCTGGTAGGCCATGGCCTCGAGCCCGGCGCGCACCACATGGGCGCGGCCCGTCTCAAGGGTGAGGCCCACGATACCCGCTTTGGCATCACGCACCCAATGGGGCGCGCAGATGCCGGCGAAGGCCGGCACGATGTAGACGCCGCCATTGTCTGGAACCTGGCGGGCAACGGACTCGATATCCTCGCCGTCAGAGAGCGCGCCCAGCCGTTCACGCAGCCACTGCATGGTCTGTCCACTGTGGAAGACCACACCTTCTGCCTCATAGTCGGTGCGGCCTTCGGCGGTCCAGCCCACACTGGCGGTGAGCCCCTCGAGGACCTGTGGCGTTGCACCCGTGTTGGCGGTGAGAACGCCGGCAGTCCCGTAGGTGTTCTTGACCGAGCCCGGCTCGAAGCAGGCCTGGCCGAACATGCCGGATTGCTGATCGGCCATGATGGCGGTGATCGGCACAGCAGCACGGCCCGGCAGGCTCATTTCGCCGGGGCTCATTTCCCCAAAGGCGCTGGAGGATGGATGCGCGGGCGGAAGCAGTGCCAGCGGAATGCCGCAGGCCGTGCAGAGCTCAGCGTCCCAGGTGAGGCGGTCGAGCGCGAAGAGGGCCGTGCGCGAGGCCTCACTGTGATCCGTCGCATGGGTGCGGGTGCCTGTGAGGTTCCAGACGAGCCAGCTGTCGACCGTGCCCGCGGCGAGCTCTCCCCGTTCGGCGCGCGCGCGGACGCCCGGAAC
>CAIYXE010000413.1 GCA_903930095.1 uncultured Hyphomicrobiales bacterium | reverse complement strand
TGACTTCCGAACCTTGACTTCGCCGCCGGGTCTCGGCTTGGAATTCACGCGACTGATGCTCCGGGGACGCCGGGGTCAGCCGGATGCTGGAGTCCTCCTGCTTGTCGCCGGCACCCTTTGCGGAGTTCTTCCGCTGGAGTGAGACGCAGGGGGCAGTCAGGCCCCGCCGGTGGCGATGTGCGCGAACTTGTCGTCGAGGAAGCGGAGGACCATTTCTTCCACCTTTTCGTCGCCGAGGCGCTCGATGGCTTCGACGCTGAAACCGCGGGCGATGAGCTGGCGGGCGCGGGCGGGGTCGATGCCGCGGGCGCGGAGGTAGAAGATCTCGTCGTCGCTGATGGCGGAGCTGGTGCTGCCGTGGGAGCACTTCACGTCGTCGGCGTTGATCTCGAGGCCGGGCATCGAGTTGGCCTCGGCGTCCTCGCTCATGAAGAGATTGCGGCAGGTCTGGTAGGCGTCGGTGCGGTGCGCGCCCTCGTCGACGAAGATCAGGCCGGAGAAAATGGTACGAGACTTGTCGTAGAGCGAGTTCTTGTAGAGCAGGTCGCTGTAGGCGCCGGGCGAAACATGGTGCTGGAAAGTGCGCTGGTCGTATTCCTGTTCGCGGGCGGGGATGCTGACCGAGAGCATGTTGGAGCGGGAGCCCTCGCCTTCGAGCCGGCTGAGCGACTCGTTGCGGGCCCAGGCGGCGCCGCTGTTGAGGATGAAGCCGGTGGCGGAGGCGTCGCGGGCGACGCCGGTCTCGTTGACCTGGATGACCTTGGTCTTCTCGTTGAAGGCCTGGATCGCGAGGTAGTCGAGCTTGGAGCCCGGGCCGGCGATCAGGTCGTTGACGGCGATGCAGAGGCCGGGGTCGCGGTCGTTGGCGGACTGGAAGTAGTCGACCACGCGGACCTTCGCGTTCGCGCCGGTGACGACCAGGGTGTGCGGGAAGATCGCGGTGTTCTCGCCGGCCAGCCAGTGGTAGACCTCGATGGTTCCGTCGATCTCAACGTTGGCCGGGACGTGGACGAAGAGGCCGTTGCTCAGGTTCGCTTCGTGGAGGGCGGTCCACTTGGCGGAGCCGAGGCGGGTATCCTGCTTCATGAAGTGCTCGCGGGCGAGCTCGCCGTGGGAGACCAGGGCTTCGGCCAGCGGCAGGCAGAGGACGCCGGGGGGCAGCTTGGATTCGGAGTGGAGGAGCCGGTCGTTGGCGAAGACGAACTTCGCGGCGGGGGACTCGAGGGCGGTGGAGCGCTGCACCAAAGAGGCGGCGTGCGAGACTTCGGCGCTCTTCGAGAAGGCGGTGAAGTCGAGCTGCTTGAACGACGAGAAGCGCCACATTTCATGGCCGCGCTTCGGGGTCGGCAGGTCGAGGAAACGCTGCCAGGCCGCGCGCTGGCGGTCGGCGAACCAGGCGGGAAACGAGGCGGGCGTTTCCGGGGCGGAATCGAGGAGGGAAGCGGAATGTTCGAGCACGGCGGGCATGGGAAATCTTTTGGTCAGGAGAGCTTCTTGATGATCGAGTGGGCGAGGCGTTCTTTGATTTCCCGATGGCGCGGGACAGGCTGGCAGACTTTGGTCGTGATGTTCTGATACCAGTCGTGCTTTCCACCGTGCCGAATCAGTTCGCAGCCGAGGTCGGTTAGTTTCCTGATGAGATCGGCGCGTTTCATGCGATCACCAATTCACCGCGGTGGCGGACCCCAGGAATCGCGTCGGTGGAGAGATCCTTGTAAAGATCGAGCAGGTGTTCCTTGAGGTCTTCGAGGGTCTCACCCTGGGTCTGGTAGTCGGGATACGCGTCGAGGTAGCCGAGGAAGTGCTCGCCATCTTTCCAGTAGGTGAAGCTCGCTTCCATGACGCTTGCAATCAGCCGACC
>CAIYXE010000412.1 GCA_903930095.1 uncultured Hyphomicrobiales bacterium | reverse complement strand
TTGGCTTGCGTGGCGAGATAGGTGTTGATGAGCTTTCGCAGTTCGTCGCTGACAAAGACACGCCTGGACCGATTGCCTTTGGTCTGATGCCTACTGAGATTGATCACCTCAACGCACTTCCCATCAAGCCCACGAATGTCGCCCAGCGTCAAAGCGGCGATTTCCCCAATTCTGGCGCCCGCGAGAATGCTGATCGCCATTGCCGTCTTGTCCCTGAGACCGTTGCTGCCAGTTTCAGCTATCACGAGAACCCGCTTGATCTCTTGGGATGTGAGCACCTTTGCCTTTGCCATCTGCCTGTCTTTCATAAATAAAAGTGACAACAGACATATAAATTAATCGGCGCTCTGGTCCTACCAGAAAGTTCCATAGATCGATGTGTTGGTTTCCATGGACCTATCTGATTTCCGATAACTATTCGTTCTTTGTTTATGTCTCAGTTGATGGACATAGCTGTTCATTGATCTCACTGATTATGCGTCCCAGCTTCGCTGTTCCACATTCGCTTGCTGCTCGTTCGCTTTGCTCACATAAGCAGCAGCGATGGTTTTACGGTCATAAAACTTAAAATATCATGTCTTCATATTATTTCTGGGGAGGCATTCGTTAGGAGCCATGTCATTGCCCCTGAGGGGCAATGACAGAATGACATTCGCTGAGGTATGCCTTGTGCGATATGGACGAAACTCAGTACTAAACTGAGATGAGGTAGGTTTTGCGATCACCTTTTAAACGCCGTCGGACGCAGATGCTGCCAGCTCATATCGCGGCTATTGGCAGCTCTCTTGTGGGTTCAATGTGTTCCCACTCACTTTAAGCCTTAATCGGGGGGGTATTTGATATTCTCATTGCTGAGGGCTCAACCGTTACGACATTGCAAACGCTACAAGCCAATGGGCTGTCGTTTCAGGCATCCATCGTGAGATGGGTAGTGCAATGAAGACGAGTAGTGAGACCCTCGTTTTGCTTACCGTCTCACATCAGAACGGATTTGCAGCGTAATAAAATCGGCACGCCAACCTTAACCTCACTTGTGATAAATATAGAGAGAATATCACTCTTTCTATATTTCATGTCTATTTATCACAGGGAATCAGAAACGATGAAAAACACGCTACTTTTGGAGATTTTTGACACATTGAAGGGCAAAGGGATTGCCATGACGGAAAGCGAGTTCAGCGAACATTGGCTTGGGCACAGCGAAGGCTATGTCAGGAAACTGAGATCAACCAGATCGGAGCCAAGCATGGGCGCCATTGCCATCTGCGCCAGTCGCTTGCTCAACGCCGCCGACCAGCTAGGTTCATTGCCACGCTATCATGCGCTGTCTCAGCAGCTTCGCCAGCTCGGCAACCGCTGCCGCGAGGTCGTGGACGCTGAAGCTGTGGAGTTTGAGCTGGCATAAAATGTCTGGTTAGCAAGACGCTTTGTCATCATGATATTGATTGTAAACGAGAAAGGCCGCCCCAAACGGAGCGGCCTTTTCCCTGCGAATGCGCCTGTGGCCTACGGCTTTTGCTGTGCCTTGCTCTTGCGAAGAGTGATCTCCTCGGCGGCATCCAGTGCGTCACGCCAGCTGCCCGTAGATGTTGCAAGCACGGCTTTCACCTCTGCCTCAGTCACCGAGAAGCCTTCCTTTTCAACCATTCCCATCACAGGTGCTACGAAGTCGTCTGCAGACAGAGCGGGCATCTCAAGGGCGCGGAAGCGATCGGCCAACGCAGGCGGAAGCTTGTGACGGTTGTTAGTCGTCGCAATGATCTGGCCCTTGCCCTCGTTCTGATCCATCGTGGCTTTCAGCTTCTCCAGCATCGCTGGCGACATCTTATCAATCTCGTTGATAACAATGGTTGGGGGCTTCATGCCGCACTGCCTGCGCCATTCCCATTCGTCAGGAACGCTGAGAACCTCCTTCTCGGTGATCGTGGCGCCCTCAAATGAGCGGAAACCTTCGCTCTTCAAGACAGAGTTATCGTTCTGCTTTTCCCGCGCCTTGCCGATGATTTCGGCTGCGCAAGTCTTGCCCGTGCCCTTCGGCCCGTGCAGGAGAACGTTGCCCTGACGACGGCTGTTTTCATAGTCTTCCAGCCGTTCCCGCGTCTTGGGGTTGGGAATGACCATGTCAGCGATGGCATTCGGTTTGTGCTTGTTCCTATCAAACATATGATTTTCCAATAGTAATAGAGAAGGGGGAATCTGCTTCGCCCCCTCCCTGATCCTTGATTACGCTGCGATATCGTCCAGAGCGTTGTCACGCTGTGCCTCAGCGGCGCGGCGAGCAGCATCCAGCTCGGGCAGATCCAGCTTCCCAGCTTCTGCCAGCAGCACCTTCACCACCGACGACTTGTTGTTGCCGTAGACGATGCTCAGCGTCCCATCGTCATTCTTGCGAACCAGCGCCGCCGCGAACTGATATCCCGTTTCGCTGCCAGGATGAAGCTCAGGTGCAGCGGAAGCGATGTCCTGAACCAGCGCTTCCGAGGAGACGAAGTAGGTTTCCGCAGTCTCCATGTTGCGCTTTGCCTGTTCAGCAGGCGTGAGAACACCAGCAACCTTCTGCTTGCGAACCTCTTCAACGCCACCGTTACGCTGAATGAACGCTGCAAAGCTCAGATTTGCAGGCTTTTCCTGCTGAGCAATACGCAGCACACGAGCATAGCCAGTGATGCGCTTGCTGTTACCATTGAACACGAAGCGGGCGATCTTCGTTGCCAGCGAAGTGCCGTCATTGAAGACGATGCCTTTCGCTACCAGCAGCGCATTCAGTTCCTTGATGAGCTTTGTGGTGCCCTTCATCTGCTCCATCAGCGTGAAGCAGCGATCCAGCAGGGCATAAAGCTCGGTGTTGCTAGCCTTGTAAGTGCTGTTCTCCCAGTCAGTGTGAGCGTTCGCCAGATCATTCAACTGAGCCACGACCTGAGCGGGAGCCAGCTTGTTGGAGACAGTGGTCATTGTATTTGCCTTTCCATTTTGGTTTGCGACCAACGAGATTGTGGGTCGCGGCGGCAGTGCGTTTTGCGCTGCCGATGAATGGCTATTCGCTTTTCAGGGGATTTTTCGGAGTGATCAAACTGCATAAAACCTGATCTGTTAAGTCATGCAGGCCATGGCTCATTCAGGGCGGAATCGGAGGCTTCTATGGTGCATCGCAAAAGGCTGTTTACGGGACAGATCCTGTATTTCCGCCATGCGCCGCCATTCACAGGCCTGGATTCCGCCAGCGATAGCCGCCGCCTTTCGCCGCCGTATTCAGGCGCGCCCAGCCACGAATGTAGCATGTACTACTACTGGTGGGCGTTCCTGCGTGAAAACGAGGACTACATTGCCTGCTGCGAAAACCGCGGCGAAGGTCCAATGGCAGACCTCTACCGAGATTTCGGGGATGTGCGCGGCACTGATTTCATGGACTGGTGGATTGAAGGCGGCCGCTTGCTTTTCTGCGAACCGCTAGAAGATGCCGCCACCATACTGCGTGAAGTGCCGCTTAATCATGATAACGAAAAACGGGTTCTGATAAGCGTTCCTCTAAATGGTGACTTGGATCGCATCACGGCTGAAATCCGAACTGCGATGGGAGAGTATCGCTATAAGCGAAGTGTTCCCCGTCAGCACCTATGGCTCAGATTTGAGGTTGTGATTTAAGGAGGATTTGGGTCTCGTCGTAGTGACGAAGGAACGAAGATGAGACCCAAATCCTCAAGCGCCAAAAAGCCTGCCGAGCAGGTGGTGAAAGACATCCGACGGGCGACGCGACGGCATTTTTCAGCTGAAGACAAGATCAGGATCGTGCTGGAAGGCCTGCGTGGCGACGACAGTATCGCCGAGCTGTGCCGCAAGGAGGGCATTGCCCAGAGCCTGTATTACGTGTGGTCGAAGGAGTTCATGGAGGCTGGCAAGCGCCGCCTGGCGGGCGACACCGCTCGTGCCGCCACCACCGACGAGGTCAAGGATCTGCGCCGCGAGGCC
>CAIYXE010000411.1 GCA_903930095.1 uncultured Hyphomicrobiales bacterium | reverse complement strand
TCCTCGACTCGATCACCACCGACCACATCTCGCCCGCCGGTGACATCAAGGCGGCATCGCCCGCCGGCAAGTATCTCAATGCGCGTGGCGTGGAGAAGATCGACTTCAACTCCTACGGCGCGCGCCGCGGCCACCATGAAGTGATGATGCGCGGCACCTTCGCCAACATCCGCATCAAGAACCAGATGGTGGCGGGTGTCGAGGGTGGTGTGACCAAGCACTACCCCGGCGGCGAGACCATGCCGATCTACGATGCGGCGATGAAATATGCGGAAGCCGGAACCCCGCTCGTGATCTTCGCCGGCAAGGAATATGGCACCGGCTCGTCTCGTGACTGGGCGGCCAAGGGCACCAGGCTGCTGGGCGTGCGCGCCGTGGTGGCGCAGAGCTTCGAGCGCATCCACCGCTCCAACCTGATCGGCATGGGCGTCATCCCGCTGCAGTTCCGCGAGGGCGAAAGCTGGCAGACGCTGGGCCTCAAGGGTGATGAGACGGTCACCATCAAGGGCCTGGCCGAAGGCCTCAAGCCGCGCGCCACGCTCACCGTGGAGATCACCCGGGCCGATGGCTCAAAGGTACAGGCGGAGGTTCTCTGCCGCATCGATACGCTGGACGAGCTCGATTACTACAAGAACGGCGGCATCATGCCTTACGTGCTGCGGAACCTTGCAAAGGTGGCCTGAACAAGACGGTATCTTTCTTCCCGAAGTGGCAGGCCCCGGGCCTGCCACAAGGTGGGCGATTATCCGAAGCCTGAGCATCTACTCAGGTGTGTTCGTGGCCGGTATGGCACTCGCTATGGGTGCAGAGTATTCTTGGCTCAGGTGCCTCGGTCTCGGCCTCATGGCTCCGGGTGCGGGCTTTCTGCTCTGGACTGGCGGCGACCCCGTCCATGCGCTGATCCATGCGGCGCTCGCTGCTGCTGCCCTTGCAGCTTTCGGCGTGGCGCTTGTCGTGTGGTTTGCAACCGGGAACGTCATTGCGCCTGCGGCTGTGTGGGTGTTGGCGGCAATTGCCGCTGCCGCCATGAATCACAAGGAGCAATGGACCGCTGCGCCATGGGCCGTCACGGCCGCAATCCTGCTTCTGGCCTTGGCCGGTGCTGCCATGGCGCGCCTCAACCGCTACAGGGGACTTTCCGTCCGGCGGCGGGATAACGCGATGCTTCGCCAGCATGTCCAGCTCGTGGTACCGCCGAAGGCGGCCGAGCTTTCGCCCGACGACCTTGCCCTTCTGGGACTGCTGCTTGACCGCGCGCTCCAGCCCCTGGATGGGTTCGACGGCTTCGATTCGATCGATCAGTTCCAGACTTCAGCGCTGCGTTACCAGCTGAACTTCGCAGGTTATGCGTTGGCGCTTTTTCAACATGTGCATGCGCCGGCGTTTCATGGCTATCTCACGGCCGCGCAGAGCAATCTCATCCATAAGCAGACTGATCCCCGGGTGTGGCGCTACTGGGCGCTCGAGAACCGGTGGGGCAACTTCGATCCGAACCCTGACCCCATGGGCCGCGACAATGTGATGTTCACTGGTTTCGTCGCAACCCAGATCGCGGCCTTTGAGGCGGCGAGTGGCGATGGCCGGTTTTCGGCGCCGGGCAGCCTGCAGTTCAGGCGCGATGATGGCCAGTGCTTTGCCCATGATCTTCCGGGCATGGTTCAAACCCTCCGGCGCAATATCGAAGCATCCGCCTTCTCCCTCATTGCCTGCGAGCCCAACTGGATTTTTCCCTTGTGCAACAGCATCGCCTTCGCGGCCATTGCGAGGCAGGCTCCGGCGGTTTGGGAGGAGCTTGCACCCCGTCTGCGGGCGGCCATCGACTCGGAGTTCCTGGATGCAACTGGGCAATTGGTGGCCTGCCGGTCCGTCTATCTCGGTGCGGCGCTGACGGGCGTGGGCGGCGCTGCAGTTCAGGCGCTTCCATGCTTCTTCCTGAACGCATCAATACCTGACCTGGCAGAGCGGCAGTGGCTGCTCGAACGCAACCGTATACTCCGCGAAGGCCAGTTCAGGCGCAGCCGGTTCTGGCCCGTGGACACAGGAAACTATGGCCATACGCGCGCCTCGTCTTATGCGGCCACGGCAGCTGCAGCAGTGGAAATGGGGGATGCCGAAATGGCGCATGCCCTCCTGGGCAGGCTGGCGGAGGAGCGTCATGCAGTTCTCCGCCAGGGTGTTCGCCACCGGCCGGGCGTCTCCCTCTGGGCCCATGCCGCCGAAATGATGGCGCGGGCGGGCAAAGGAGGGGCCTTCCGGGCGATGATGACGGGTCATCCGCGTGAGCCAACGCCAGCCATCGCGGACGCAGCCTATCCGGCCATTCTTCCTGCGCGGGCGGTCTCGTCCAATGGCGGGCTCAGCTGCGTGCTGTATCCTGGCGGCGCGCCGGGGCCGGTGGACATCGGGCTCTCCGGGCTTCGCCCCGGCGGCTCCTATGACTGGAACGGCAATCGCCTTGCAGCTCTCGCGGATGGAACGGCCCGCTTGACTCTCGCACTCGAAGGCCGCACGGAGCTGATTGTTACGCCCATCGGCTGAGGTGACGGATGCCCTGTTGTGCCATGATTGCCTTGATGCTTGCCGCAGCTTTTCGACTTACCGGAAGGCGTGGGGCACCCGGCTCTGCGGGCGTGGAATGGCGCCCTCCCCATTGAGCCCTCAACGCTTCAGCATCGCCGCCAGGCTGCGCAGCTTCCGCTTCGCGTGGGCCGGTGTGCGCCACATGCTGCGCCACCAGCACAACGCCCAGATTCACCTGTTGATTACCGTTGCCGTCTGCGCAGCCGGAGCCGGCATTGGGCTGGACCGAACCGAATGGCTCTGGATCGTGCTGGCCATTGCGCTGGTCTGGGTTGCCGAAGCCTTCAATACCGCCTTCGAGTATCTTTGCGATGTGGTTGAGCCGGACTTTCATCATGGCGTGGAGAAGGCAAAGGACATCGCGGCCGGGGCAGTTCTTATCGCGGCGGTTGCGGCAGCTGCTCTGGGTGGGCTCGTTTTCTGGCCTCACTTGTCATTACCGCCTTAAACGCATTCGTGAAGAGGCCAGAACGGCTCGTGAGTGGTGCTCGCGGGCCGTTTGGTTCATATAGGCGGCATGTTTCAGACGAGTCCCATATCCCGCCGTAACGCCCTCGCCCTTGGC
>CAIYXE010000410.1 GCA_903930095.1 uncultured Hyphomicrobiales bacterium | reverse complement strand
CCTGAGGCTGAGGACGTTTCCCGTCATCCTGGGCATCTCGCTGCTGTCCTACGCGGTGAACCTGTTCCTGTTTGCTTCCGGCAGACTGGCACTGAACCTGCCCCCCATCTGGGCGGGCGATGCGGCATCCTACACAGACCCGCTGCCGCAAGCCCTGGTTCTGACCGCCATCGTCATCTCCTTCGGGATGACGGCCGTCGTCGTCATGTTGGCGCTGAGTTCCTATCTGACCGCACGCGACGACCGGATCGACATGAATGACGGCGACGGGCGGGACCAGCCATGAATCACTGGATCGCCGCTCCTCTCCTGCTGCCGCCGCTGGTGGGCGCCGTCATGATCATGTCGATGCGCTACCACCTTGACCTGGCGCGCGTCTTTTCGGTCGCAAGCATCTCACTGCTCGTGGCGATCAATATCTGGTTGCTTGCGGAAAGCGGCAATGGAGTCATTCAAGCCTACGAAGTCGGCGCCTGGCCCGCGCCCTTTGGCATCGTGCTGGTGCTCGACCGGCTGGCCGCGGTCATGCTTGTGCTGACAAGCCTGCTTGCGCTGGCGGTTGTGCTCTACGCTATCGGTTCCGGCTGGGACCAGCGCGGACGGCACTTTCATCCGTTGCTGCAATTCCAGCTCCTTGGGCTCTTCGGCGCTTTCCTGACGGGTGATCTGTTCAATCTGTTCGTTTTCTTCGAGGTGCTGCTCATCGCCTCTTATGGACTCATGATCCACGGCGGTGGAAAGCGGCGTCTTCAGGCCGGCGTTCAGTACGTTGTCTACAACCTGCTCGGATCCACGCTGTTCCTCTTCGCACTCGGTACGATCTACGCGGTGACGGGAACACTGAACATGGCGGACCTCGCCGTGCGCGTTGCCGAGATTCCGGCGTCCGAAACCGCCCTCGTCCGCGTGGCCGCCGTGCTGCTGCTGCTGGTCTTCATGGTCAAGGCAGCGGTGGTTCCTTTGCATTTCTGGCTTCCAGCGACATATGAAGAGGCGCCAGGGCCCGTGGCGGCGCTGTTCGCGATCATGACCAAGGTGGGTGTCTATGCGATCATTCGCGTCTTCACCTTGATATTCGGATCAGAGTCAGCCGCAGCCGGAGATCTGGCTGGAACATGGCTCTTGCCGTTCGCCATCGTGACTCTGCTCGTGGGCGCGATCGGCGTGCTTGGCGCAAGTTCCCTAGGCCGCCTGACGGCGCTCGCAACCGTCGGTTCGATCGGGACGCTGCTGATTGCCATCGGCTTCTTCTCGCCGCAGACGACTGCCGCCGCGCTCTATTACCTGATCCACTCCACGCTGGCCTGCGCCATGCTCTTCCTCGTGGTCGACCTGGTGCGGATCCGGCGATCCGAGGGAGATGACCGCCTGGTTCCTGGCGAGCCGATGCCTCAGGCAGGCCTCGTCTCAGCGCTGTTCTTCGCGGGCGCCATCGGCATGACAGGTCTGCCGCCGCTGTCGGGCTTCCTCGGAAAGCTCTTGATTCTTTCTTCCGTACACGGACATGAGTCGGACTTTCTGGTGTGGTCCATCATTCTTGCAACGTCACTTGTGTTTGTTGTCGGT
>CAIYXE010000409.1 GCA_903930095.1 uncultured Hyphomicrobiales bacterium | reverse complement strand
GTTCAAGCTGCACGACGGACTTGTGGTGATGAGCCACGACCGGCGCAAGATTACCCACCTGTCGGCGACAGCACACCCGCCAGGAATGTATCGCCCGGAAGCTTACCGAAGCTGTGAGTTGGGACCGCGCACCACACTACATCATTCGTGACCGTGTAAATGCCCCGCAATCGCCTTGGCAGAACGGATATTGTGAACGTCTCATCAACTCGATCCGGCGGCAATGCCTCGATCATGTCGTGATCTTTTGCGAACGGCATCTCCGGCACGTGCTGCATTCCGACGCTCACTACTACAACGGCACCAGAACATATCTCTCGTTGAACACGGTTTCTGTTGTTTACCGGGCAGTGCAGACGCTTAGGAGCATCCAGCCCATTCCACTCCTTGGTGGACTCCATCACCAGTATGTCCGGATTTGATTTGTGGTGGGCACAGCCCAGATCAACGGAATGCCCGTGCCGTTCCTGATGACCGAGAACATAAGGATGTTGATCGTGTTCTTGCCGAAGTCCCAGTTGGTTCGGTCCATTGCGAGAACCCGGGGCTCTGCACGCAACCTGCCCTTCGAGGGATGGACCAAGACGTTCGGCACCGAGCAGCTTACCGGCGCGCCCTCGACCGCCTGACGCACCATGTCAGCATCCTCGAGATGAACGGCGGCAGCTATCGCCTTGCCCAGAGGCGAGCGCGAAAATCACCGCAAGCCGAGTAACCCGCATCCCCCTGGATTGGCCTTTGCGGGCTACAGCGGCCGGTCAAACGCCAGCCTCCTGTGGGCACGTGTCGCAAGGCATGGCTTACGGATGCTCTCGATGTGGTATCAACCTGCCAACACAGGCTGATTGGAGGGAATGATGGCTGAATTCGCAGGAAAGGTTGCGCTGATCACGGGAACCTCGGGCATCGGACGGGCTGTTGCGAGGCGGCTTGCCTCGGCTGGGGCAAGTGTCATCGGTCTCGGGATCGATCCCGAGGCAAATGAAGCTTTCGATACGCTGGCACGTGAGGAACGGCTTGCCATGACGGCGCGGCAATCAGACGTGTCCTCGACAAAAGATGTCGCCGCTGCAGTTGCAGATTGCGTCGCGCACCACGGCGCACTCGACATCATCGTGAATGCAGCAGCGGTACATCCCTTCGGCACCGTTTTGACCACCGATGCAGCCACGTGGGAACGCTGCATGGCGGTGAACGTCGGCTCAATCTATAACACGGCTCATTACGGCATTCCGCACATGGCGGCACGCGGGGGCGGGGCCATCGTCAACATTTCTTCAGTGCAGGGGCACAATTGCCAGCAGAACGTGGCGGCCTATGTGGCGAGCAAGGGTGCCATTCACGCACTCACGCGCGCCATGGCACTGGACCATGCTTCCGCCGGAATCCGGGTCAATTCGGTGTCTCCGGGCTCGGTGCGGACCCCCCTTCTGTCGCTGGCGGCGCGCACCTACGGCGGTGAGGGGGTTAGCGAGGAACAGGCGTTCCAACGCTTCGGCGCGGCGCACCCCATTGGCCGCATTGGAGAACCCGAGGAAATTGCTGAACTGGTTGCCTATCTGGCCTCGCCGCGGGCAGGCTTCGTGACAGGCTCGGATTTCCGGATTGACGGCGGGCTGACGGCCGGTCTTGGCGTAAAGTGAGGGGACGTACCATGAAGATCGGGCTTGGTTTCTACCGCGAGCAACTCCACCGTGACAATTTCCGTTTCGCCGTCCAGGCAGGTGTCAGCCATGTGGTTGCCCACCTCACCAACTACTTCGCAGGGCGCGATCCCAAGATCTTCAGCGGCGACCCGCGCCAGGGCTGGGGTGATTGCTCGAGCGACACGCTGTGGACACATGATGAACTGTCATCGCTTGTTGCCGCGCTAAAGGCAGAGGGGCTGGAACTGGCAGCGCTCGAGAACTTCTCCCCGAAGTTCTGGTATGACGTGCTGCTCGATGGGCCTGAACGCGCTGCACAAATCGAGGGCCTGAAGCAGCTGATCCGCGACGCGGGCCGCGCCGGCATTCCCTGCATCGGCTATAACTTCTCGATTGCCGGTGTCTATGGCTGGACGCGCGGACCGTACGCGCGCGGCGGTGCCAATTCCGTGGGCTATGGTGTTGGCGAGGCCGAGACGGAGGCCCCCATTCCCGACGGCATGGTGTGGAACATGCGCTACCGGCCGGAGAGGCCGGGTACGGCGCCCGTCAGTCTGAGCGATGACGAATTGTGGGAGCGGCTGCAGCGCTTCCTCGCCGACGTCATTCCAGTGGCGGAAGAGGCCGGCGTGACGCTTGCGGCCCATCCGGACGATCCGCCGGTGGACCTGTTGCGCGGCACGCCGCGGTTGGTGAACCGGCCGGAGAAGTACGACCGGCTGATGTCCCTCGTGCCGTCGCCGCGCAACGGTCTGGAGCTTTGCCTCGGCTCGCTGCAGGAGATGCCGGGTGGAGACATCTATGAACACGTGCGCCGCTTCGCGCGCTCCGGCCGTATCGGCTACATCCATTTCCGCAACGTAAAGGGCAAGGTCCCGCGCTACGTCGAGAGCTTCGTCGACGATGGCGACATCGACATGGCGGAGATCGTCCGAATCCTGCGCGACGAGGGCTACGATGGCGTGCTGATACCCGACCATACGCCCGAGATGAGCTGCGAGGCCTCCTGGCATGCAGGCAAGGCCTATGCGCTCGGCTACATGAAGGCGCTTGTCCAGAATGCCCATGCGCTGGGACCCCAGCGGACGGCTAGGGTCGCGTGAGCTGGTCAAAACTCCTCAGCGCCTATTGACAGACCAGTTGAGCTGATGTGTCTTACTGTTCTATCAAGACCTATCAGACAGGACGGCGATGGCGAGGGCGCTGGCAGCTTCGAATGCAACCGAGACGGGTGAGAGCCTTGTCTCCCGCGCCATGCATTCCATCAACCAGCACATTCGGGACGAGGG
>CAIYXE010000408.1 GCA_903930095.1 uncultured Hyphomicrobiales bacterium | reverse complement strand
TGCCAACTTGCGTGCGGATATGCCCCGCGAAATCGAGATGCGGGGCAGAGCGCATGCCCTGAACGGGGATGACGCCGGTGAGCGCCGCGTCGGTATGGATGCGGCCCTTGATGATGTTGAGGAAGTCGACGAGCCCCGAGGCCTTGAAGCGGCGGGCCATGGCGACGCCGTCTTCGACGGTGATGCCGCCCTTCTCGTCCTCATCCGCCGTGTAACGCACGCCAAGCAGGAAGCGGGGCCCGACGCGCTTGCGGCAGGCCTCCAGCACGTCCATCGCAAAGCGCATGCGGTTCTCGAGGCTGCCGCCATAGGGATGGGCCAGCGCGTTGGTGAGCGGGCTCATGAACTGGTCCATCAGATGGCCGTAGCACTCGAATTCCACCCCATCGAGGCCTGCGTCCTTCATGCGCTCGGCGGCATCGGCATAGTCCTCGATGATGCGGGCGATGTCCCAGTCTTCGATGATCTTGGGGAAGGCGCGGTGGGCGGGCTCACGCGCGGGGCCTGCGCCGACGACGGGCAGCCAGTCGCCCTTGTCCCAGCGCGTGCGGCGGCCGAGATGGGTGAGCTGGATCATCACCGCGGCGCCCGCCTCATGGCAGTCATCGGCCAGCTGTTTCATCCAGCCCACCACCTCATCCCTGTAGGCGAGGATGTTGTTGAACACGGGTGGACTGTCACGCGAGACGGCGGCGGAGCCCGCCGTCATGGTGAGTGCAACGCCAGCCTTTGCCCGCTCCAGGTGATAGAGGCGGTAGCGGTCCTTCGGCATGCCGTCTTCAGGGTAGGCCGGCTCATGACTCGTCGTCATGATCCGGTTGCGCAGCGTGAGGTGCTTCAACTGATAAGGCTGCAGCAGCGGATCTTTGGACATGGAAGGCCTCGGCGGTTGGCGCAGGAGGCCGCTTCATCGGGGAAACGCCGTGAAGCGTCAAGCGCCGCCCGCGGAGATCAGTGCCTGCGGCGTGGCGCCACGCGCTGCGGCCCGCAGAACAAGGTGTGCAGGGTGCCGATCACGGTTTTCACCTCGTCACTGGCGAGGGAATAATAGATGTTCCGGCCCTCGCGCCGCGTGGTCACCAGACCGTCGAGGCGAAGCCTCGCCAGTTGCTGGGAGACGGCGGCCTGCGGCATCTCCATGCTGTCCTCGATCTCGGTGACGGATTTTTCCCGCTCCACCAGCAGGCAGAGGATGAGAAGGCGGTTTTCGTGGCTTAACGCCTTCAGGAATTCAGAGGCTTTTCGGGCCTGGGCCCGTGCATCCTTACGTTCCTTTGCTGTTGCGGTGGAGAATTCGAGAAAGCTCATGTCCTGTCCTGAGTGTTGGTCGTTTGGCACCTCTGAATTGCATAATCGCGGCCGGTCCGCAATCCTAGGGTGGCATGCAGGGTGTCAACGCGTGAGCGGTGCGGTTCTAGCCGGTCCTGGCGGGGTTGTTCCCGCCTGCGATCCGCAGTTCCCGGCCGCCGAGCGAGGCGAAGGAGCGCGCGCGGCAGGTGAAGACGATCACCTGTTGCGTCTTCCCCGCGCGGCTGATGGCATCGAACATCTGTTCGATGCGCGCATCATCCGAGAACACCAGCGCATCATCGAGGATTACCGGCACATCCTCGCCGCGCTCGCAGATCATGGCGCCCATGGCGAGACGCACCAGCACGGCGATCTGCTCCTGCGTGCCGAGCGACAGGCGGCCGAACGCTTCACCCTGCGGGCCTGAGCGGCTGAGTGCCGAAATCTCGAAATCATCTCCGAGCACGATCTCGGCCTTGGGGAAGACATCGTTAAGGAAGGGCTTCAGGTGGCGGAGCAGCGGGGCATTCAACTGCTCACGGCGGCGCGCATAGCAGGACTCGACCGTGGTTCTCAGAAGCTTCAGGACCTCCACGCGTTCGGCAAGCCGCTGGGCTTCGGCGATTGCAATGTCCTTCTGCAGGCGGAACGTGGTGGCGAGCTCTCCCAGGCCCTCGCCGCCTGAGATCTGCACCTCGCCTTCGCGCCGCGCGATTGACTGGCGGAGGTCGTCCAGCGTCGTGCGCTGGCTTTCGAGGGCGGCGGTGAAGCGGTCGATGCGGTTCTTCTGGCGCTCAGCTTCGTCCGGAGCAGGGGCACTGGCGCGGCCTTGCTCGAGTGCGGCCGCCTTGACGCGATGCGCCTCGCTGCGATGAACGAGCTCTTCCTCACAGGCCGCCATGAGGGTTTGGCGGGTGTCGTCCGGCAGCAGGGCAAGTGCTGACTGAAGGCGCGCGTTGATCTCTGCCTTCTGCCCGTTGAGCGTGCCCCGCGTGCTGGCGAGTGCCGTCAGCGTATCCTTGTGCGCGCCGATCTGGGCATCAAGAGATGATTGTTCGGCGCGCAGCGCACTGCGGCTCTCGGCCAGTGACTGGCGTTCCGCCGCGATGGCGTCAGCGGCGGGCAGCGGCCCTGTCCCCTCCGGCAGGATGCGCTGGGCCTCGGCGGCAATTGCTGCAATGGCCGTTGCGAGCCTGTTGATCTCGATGGATACGTCTTCCTTGAGGCCAAGCGCACTGCGCTCGGCGCGAAGGTCACGCGCGATGTTCTCCAGCGTGACCCGTTCGGCGTGGCGCTGGCGCAATTGCGCGGGCGAGGCCACGGCGTGGCGCGCGAGCAGGGCGTTGAGCCTGGCACGCTCCCGCGCGAGGCCCGCAGTTGCGGCATCAAGCGCTTCGGCAGGGGGCGATATGGTGATCGACACATCGGGGCCGACGGCAATGATGAGCGCTTCTGTCACGGGACGCGCGTCCGTGCCATCGACGGCATCGCCGTTGAGCGTGACGCCCGCGCCGGGCTTTGCGGCGATGGTGACGCGCGCCGCGCCTGCTGCCAGCGCTGCGCGGATGCGGGCTTCCTCGCTCTCGATCGCTTCGAGGGACTTGATGACGGCATCATCGATGGTGGCGAGCTTCAGTGCCGCCTCGCTGGCGGCGGCGCGCTGGCGGAAATCGTCAAGCTGCTGGAGACGTGCAGCGAGCTCCGCCTTGCGGGCGAGCTTCTGCGACAGGGCTTCGAGCCGCTGCAATTCAGCCTCGCGCGCATCAATGGCTGCCAGCGCGTCGTCACGGCGGGTGCGTTCGGCATTGGCATGGCTGAGGGCCCTGGCGGTTGCCTCATCCTGCGCGTCGAGCGGGGCGAGGCCGGCCGCAATCTGCGTCAGGCGTTCACGCTGTTCATCAATGGTGTTGGCCTGATCCTGCAAGGCCTTCAGCTTTTCCTGCTGCGCCTGGCAAAGTTGAAAGGCCTGGCGCTCCTCACCCGTGAGGCGCCTGATTTCGCCTTCGGCCTTCTCCGCCTCAGCGAGCTTTCGTTTGGCCTCCGTCAGCTGGTCTTCAAGGGACTTGAGGGCGGCGGGATCGCTGGCCTGTTTGTATTGGCGGCGCAGCGCGTCCAACTCATCGAGCTTGCCGCGGAGCGCCTCGAGGCGGGTGTCCACGTCCGCGCTGTCAGCCGTCAGCTTCTGGCTCGCCTTCACCGCGTCATCGAGTGGTCCCCGCGCTTTTGGCTGGCCACGCTCCGTCACGTAGCGGCCGAGCTCCTCGCTGACGGTGGTGAGCAGAAGCCTGGCGCGCTCGCCGCCCACCAGCGTTCCGACTTCCTGCTGGATCACCGCGTTCAGTGCGTTCCTGGCGCCCTCCGACGGATCCGGCGTCTGGAAGGAATGGCCCTGCGCCACCCACAGCACGCCGAAGGCCGCCTCATCGAGCGCGCGCGTCGAGCGCTGTTCGATGCCGAGGAGCTTCCAGACCTCCTCATCTGCTTCCGTATTGCGTGCCGTCTCCACACCATCGCAGATGAGGCTTGCGGATTTGCTGCGCAGGAAGGACTTGCGGATCTCGTAAGTTTTGCCACCCTTCTCGAAACCAACCGTGATGGTGACCGGAAGCGACAGGCCCTCGGTTGCAAGTGAGGCCACGTCGTCCTTGGTTGTGTTGTGGCGCTCGAACAGGCAGGTGCGGATGGCGCGGAACAGCGTTGATTTTCCCGCCTCGTTGCCAGCCGACAGGATGTTGACGCCGGGCCCGAAGCCTTCAACCCGCGTCAGCGTGCCGAAGCGCCCGCAGCCTTCCAGCGTGACATGGGTGAGCTTCATGCCGCCTGCACCTTGGCATCCTTCGCCATGATGAAGAGCTGCACCAGCGCTTCCTCGGCGCGGCGGCGCTCCGCCGCACTGGATGCCGGATTCTCCGCGGCACCCTTCAGCACCTCTGCCGCCTCGCGCAGCACGCCGCCGAAGTCGATCTTCTCGAGGTCGTCCATGGTCGGGCGCGCATGCAGGTCTTCGAGGTTCGCCTCGAGCCAGAACATGGCAGCCTCGAGCGACTGCAGCCTGCTTGACAAGCCGGCGCGCGCCGTCAGGTCCAGCGTGCCCTTGATGGTGAGGCGCATCAGGAGATTGGAGAGATCGGCATGGTTGCGCAGCCGCTGCTCAACTGCGGCAAGGTCTTCGGCACCTGCAAGTTCCTCCGCCTGTGCCAGCCAGCGGAAGGCGCCGGTGCGCCTTGGCGTAACGGCCGGCGCGGCACCTGGCCCCGCAATGTCAACAAGCAGCACCTGGCCCGCCTCCTGGCTGTTGAAGCGGTCAGCCTCGGGTGTTCCGGCATACCAGGTGGCGGCGTTCACCTGCATGGTGCGGTGCCAGTCGCCGAGTGCGAGGTAGGAAAGGCCTGCGCGCTTCGCCCGGTCAGCGGCGATGGGATTGTTTGCCTCGCCATCGGTGCCGAAGCCGGTGACGGAGCCATGCGCCAGCCCGATGCGGATCAGCCCATCGGCACTGGCCGCGGCATCCATCCAGTCGGTGAGATCGTTCACCTCGCTGCGGCGGCGGAGCGGGGCGGGAAACAGCACCGCGTGTTCGCCCAGTGCCACGGGCTCCGGTGCCAGGTGGAAGACGACATTGGCGGGAAGGCCGGGGGCGGCCGCGCGGTCCCACAGCCCGTTGCCGCGATGATAGTCATGGTTGCCGGGAATGATGTGCCAATGGACGGATGGGAAGGCCCGCATGCGTTCAAGCGGCTCCAGCAGTGTTTTCGGGGCGGGGGCATCATTGTCATAGAGATCGCCCGCCACCAGCACGTGGGCCGCGCCTTCCTGTGCCGCGAGCCGCCCGATCGCCTCGATGGCGGAGAGCCGTGCCTGTCGAAGCACGCCGTCCTTCTCGCCGAAGTTGCGGAACGGCTTGCCGATCTGCCAGTCCGCCGTGTGAATGAATCGCATGGCGGCAGAATGGGAGGCCGGGGAGGCCCGGTCAACTGCCGTGGCCTGCAGCGGATAGTTGTGGCAAAAGGCGGCCGGGTTCCCCATATATCAGCACGTCATCACGGAGGACTTGCATGTCATTGCTGCTGAACATCATCTGGATCCTGCTGGGCGGCGCCTGGATGGCCTTCGGCTGGCTGATCGCTGCCGTCATCATGGCCATCACCATCGTGGGGCTTCCGTGGGCCAAGGCGGCCGTCAACATCGCGCTCTATACGCTGATGCCCTTCGGCTACAAAGCTGTGCCGCGTGACCGGCTGACCGGCCAGGAAGACATCGGCACCGGCGTGCTGGGCGGGCTTGGCAATATCATCTGGCTGGTCTTCGCCGGCTGGTGGCTGGCGCTGGCCCATGTCATCACCGCGGTGATGCTGGCCGTCACCATCATCGGCATCCCCTTCGCCTGGGCGCATCTGAAGCTGGCGGGGATTGCGCTGTGGCCCATCGGCAAGATGATCGTGCCGAAGGACGAGGCCATGCCCGCGCACCGGGTGTAAGTTACACCATTCCTCTCCCCCCTGCGGGGGAGAGGGGGAAGAAGCTCACGCGATCGCGAACGCCGACCCCTCAACCGCTGCTTTGCCAATTGCCTCGAAATCCCACGCAATTCCCAACCCCGGTTCGTCTGACGGGATGGCGTGTCCGTTCTCGATCTTCATCGGCTCCGTCGTGAGCGAGTCGATCTGCGGGATGTATTCCACCCAGCGGGCAATGGGCACGGCGGCGCAGAGTGCCACGTGAAGCTCCATCAGGAAATGCGGGCAGACGGGCACGTTGAAGCATTCGGCGAGATGGGCGACCTTCAGCCAGGGCGTGATGCCGCCGATCCGCGCCACATCCACCTGTACGATGGAACAGGCGCCGCGCTCAAGATATTCGCGGAAGTGGAGATGGCTGTAGAGGCTCTCGCCCACGGCGATGGGGATGGTCGTGCTTTGCGACAGGCGCACATGGCCTGAAATGTCATCCGCCGTCAGCGGTTCCTCGAACCATGCGATGTCGAGCGGCGTCAGGCAGCGCGCACGGCGGATGGCCTCGTCCACGGTGAAGCGCTGGTTGGCATCCGTCATGATCTCGAAGGCGGGCCCTACAGCCTCGCGCACGGCGGCAAGGCGCGCGGCATCCTCCGACACATGCGGGCGGCCGACCTTGATCTTGGAGCCGCCGAAGCCCTTGGCCTTGGCCTGCAATGCGTCGTCAACCAGTGCAGCGGTATCGATGTGAAGCCAGCCGCCCTCTGTTGTGTAGAGCGGCACGCGTGACTGGGCACCGCCGGCCATGCGGTGAAGCGGCTCGTTCATGCGGCGGCATTTGAGATCCCAGAGCGCCGTGTCGATAGCGGCCAGCGCCAGCGAAGTGATGGCGCCCACCGTGGTGGCGTGGGTGAGGAAGAACAGGTCGCGCCAGATCTTCTCTATCTCCAGCGCCTCGCGGCCAATCAGCGCTGGCCCCAATGTGCGGCGGATCAGTTCCATGATGGAGGGGCCGCCGGTGCCGATCGTATAGCTGTAGCCGGTGCCCACTGCGCCATCCGCGTCATAGATGCGGATGATGGGCGTTTCCTGGCTGACGAAGGACTGGATGGCGTCGGTGCGCTTCACCTTGGGCTTCAGGTCCACCATCAGGGCTTCGACGCGGGTGATCTTCGCCATGGCTCTCTCCTCAGCTCACAAGGCC
>CAIYXE010000407.1 GCA_903930095.1 uncultured Hyphomicrobiales bacterium | reverse complement strand
GGCAGAACCGACATTCGGGGCAAGCAATACGAAGACATTCCGGTCCTGGCAGACCGTTGATTTTGTTTCGAGTGGCAAATCTTGCAGGCGTAGCAAATTTGCGCAAATATCGGTGTTGATTGGCAGGTCATCTGGCGGATGCCGGCTCGGCAATAGCATCAACTTTGGAACTTGATTATGCAGCGCCGAAAACTACTCATGACTTTACCTCTGTTGTTATGCGGAAACAAGTCGATCACTTCACTGCAGGCCGCAACAGTTGCCCCAAGAAATGCAGTAGTTGTTGGTGCGGGAATTGCGGGACTTGCTGCGGCAAAGTCTCTGTCTGCCAATGGCTACCGCGTGATTGTTCTCGAAGGCAGAATGAGATCTGGTGGGCGCATTCTTACTAGCAGACTATGGGTCGATCAGCCCATTGATCTGGGAGCGAGCTGGATTCACGGCAACAAAGGAAACCCCATAACATCTATTGCTAAATCTTTGCAGATCAAGACAGTAGAAACAAATTCTGACGCCGAGATAATCTACGATACAAACGGGAAAGAGCTCTCGTCCCTTGGCTATCGCAATATTGATACTCTGAGGGCATCCGTGGAAAACGCTGTCACAAGTGCGCAGAGAAATCTGTCGAAAGATACATCACTTCAGACCGCGATCGAAAATGGCACGTCTTGGTCTACACGAAACGCTGCTGACAAAATCTCTCTTCGCTATCTGATTAACAGTGATTATGAGCAGGAGTATGGTGGAAGTTATAGTCAGATGTCAGCGTTTTGGTTTGATGATGACTATGCTTTCTCCGGCAGCGACCTGCTGCTGACAAATGGTTATTCCGCCATAACTGACAGCTTAGCTGCAGGAATCGATGTTAGATTCGGTCAGACTGTGAAGCAGATCAATTCACAGAATTCTGGTGTGCTGATCCAGACGCAAAGCCAGACGTATTCGGCCGACATAGTCGTCGTGACGCTGCCCTTGGGTGTATTGCAGTCTGGAGCAGTGAAGTTCTTGCCGCCATTACCTGCCGACAAAGCAAATGCAATTACCAAGCTTGGGGTGGGGAGTTTAAACAAATGCGTGTTGCGGTTTGAACGTGTTTTTTGGTCAGATCAGTATGATTGGATTGGTTATTTATCTTCAATTGGCGGCCAGTGGTCTGAATGGATAAGCCTATCAAAGCCAACAGGAAAACCGATTCTTGTCGGTTTCAATGCCGGAGATTTTGGCCGACAGATCGAAGGCTATACCGATAGCGAAATTGTAGCCAGCGCAATGACGACTTTGCGCAAGATTTTCGGCAGTACCATTCCTCTTCCCTTAAGCTGTCAGGTCTCTCGCTGGGGGAAAGATCCCTTCTCCTATGGAGCCTATTCTTATGTCAAATTAGGAGCCACGTCTTCAATGAGGAATACCTTGGCGGCACCCGTCGGCAAAAAGGTGTTTTTTGCTGGGGAGGCAACGCACAGAAGATATCCTGGGACCGTACACGGCGCTTATCTTTCGGGACTGCAAGCGGCGAAGGATGTCATGGCGCTTTAGGGTAACTGCACAGGTGGTTTTCTACCTATGCGAGGCGAAACCTGCCGATGACTGCCAGATGGGGTAATCATCGCATTGGCCATCGGCCGGCGTGGAGAGACACAGCGATGTGCAATCCGCTTATCGCCGGCGCTGGAATGGTCTAGCCTGCAAAGCGGACAATGTGGGGGCAGGAACGATGCGCTGGATTTTACTGTCGATTTCGCATGGCCTCGTGCTGGCTGCGGGTTTTGCGCTCGGCATCTATCTGCTTCCAATCCTCACGGCGCCGCCGAGCGTCGACCGCGGGTTGATTGCCGACGCAGCAAAGTCAGCGCAGTTCGAGGCTGTCTTTACCCGCGATCTGAAGGGAAGCGACTTCCTGCACTGGGGTGAAGGCAAGGTCAGCGTCTCGCCATCGCGCATTGCGCTGGAGGGAAAACTGTCGCCGGGCCCGGACTACAAGCTCTACCTCGTGCCGGTGTTCGTGGACGACGAAGCCTCCTTCCTCAGCGTCAAGGAAAGGTCACTCCGCGTGGGCGACATCAAGACGTTCGACGGCTTCATCATCGACGTGCCAGCGGGCACCGACATTAATGCCTATGATACCGTGCTGGTTTGGTGCGAGGCGTTCGGAGAGTTCATCTCCGCGGCGAAGTACCGCTAGGCAAAGCCTGGCAGAAGGGTGCTCCACGTTCACCTTCTCTGCTTTACAAAGCTTTTCACCGGGGTCATTCTCGGGCGACCTGGGAAGGCTGGGACAGGAACTGTTGCATCAGGCGGCCGTTACCGGCCAGCGGAGGGAAACTGCCGATGGAATTCCTGAGCCAGAACATGCAGGTGATCGTGTCGGCCCTGTTGGTGCTGGCGCTTCTCCTCATCGTGATGTTCACGTGGCGGGCCGTAAGCCCGCGCATGATGGGGCGCCGGGGCCAGCGCCTCGGAATCAGCGAATACCACGAGATCGACAAGTCGCGCCGGCTGGTCCTTGTGCGGCGTGACAACGTGGAGCACCTGATCCTGATCGGCGGCGCTCAGGATCTGGTGATCGAGCAGTCCATCACCCCTGCCGCTATCGCCGCCGCCTATACCCCGTCTCCTGTTTCCCCCGATCCCGCAACGTTCCGCCCCGCCCCGCGCGCACCGGCCTTCAGCGACCGCCGCCCGGGCGCCACCCGCCCTGAACCTCTTCAGCCTGCAGACGCCATACAGCAGATGGCACGCCGGGAGGAACCCGAACTCTAGCTGCGCGTTCTGGCCAGGTGGTAACCCCTGGACGAAAACAACGCGTGCAGGATCATGCGTGAGCCGGGCCTCAAACTCGCCTCATTCTCCCGCGATTGACCCGAACGAGAGGCATGATGATGTTCAAGTCGGTTTCCTTCGTCCGGTCGGTTGCCTGCGTCATGGCGGTGATCACCGCGCTTGCGGGCTTTTTCATCGGCGAGGCTCAAGCCCAGAACCGGAACCTGCCGCTGATCCGCGATGCGGAAATCGAGGGCCTTCTGAGGCTTTACACGCGCCCCATCTTCAAGGCAGCGGGGATCAACCCAAAGTCGGTGAAAGTCTATATCATCAACGACCAGCGCATCAACGCCTTCGTGGCGGGCGGACAGCGCATCTTCGTCAATACCGGGCTGCTGATGCAGTCCGACACGCCGAACGAGGTGATCGGCGTTCTGGCGCATGAGACGGGCCACATCGCTGGCGGCCACCTCACGCGCATGGGCGTCGAGATCGAGTCGGCGAGCTACACCCAGATCATCGGCATGCTCGTGGGCCTTGCGGCAATCGCAGGCGGCATCGCGGCGGGCAGTGCCGAAGCGGCCCAGGCGGGCCAGGGTGTGATGATGGGTTCGCAGGGTCTCGCGCAGCGCAACTTCCTCGCCTATGCGCGCGGCATGGAAGCCTCCGCCGATCAGGCGGCGCTGCGCTACCTGACCGCCACCGGCCAGTCCGCCCGGGGCATGATCACGCTGTTCGAGAAACTCGCCCGCCAGTCCATCGCAACGCTTCAGAACGTCGACCCCTATGTGATGTCGCACCCCATGCCGATGGACCGCATCCGCAACCTCGAGGAAGCGGCGAAGAAATCGAAGTTCTACGATGCAAAGGACTCGCCCGCCCTGGTCCTGCGCCATGAACTGGTACAGGCGAAGCTCCTGGGCTTCACGGGCGGCCCGCAGGCCGTGATGCAGCGCTACCCCTCCTCCGATCAGTCGATGCCGGCGCGCTATGCAAGGGCCATTGCCATGTTCCGCAAGGGCGACATCCAGAATTCCCTGCCGATCATGGAAAGCCTGACGGCTGAGTTGCCCGAGAACCCCTATTTCTGGGAACTGAAGGGCCAGGCCCTGCTCGAGAACGGCCGCGCCGC
>CAIYXE010000406.1 GCA_903930095.1 uncultured Hyphomicrobiales bacterium | reverse complement strand
GCAACCTCGATGATGCCATTGTGCTCATCCGAGATGAGGAGCTCGCGCTCCGAGCACAGCATCGCCTGGGATTCGACCCCGCGGATCGAGGCGGGCGCAAACACAGCACCCGTGACCGGAATGGTGACGCCGGGAAGTGCGATGATCGCCTTGATGCCGGTGCGCGCATTGGGCGCGCCGCAGACGACCTGTTTCGTGCCGTCCTTCGTCTCGACCACGCACTGGCGCAGCTTGTCGGCGTTGGGGTGCTTCTCGGCCAGCGTCACATGGGCCACGGTGAAGTCGGCCAGCAGCCTGGTCTTGTCGGTGACCTCCTCCACTTCGAGGCCGACACCGATCAGCCCCTCGCAGATCTCGTCGATGCTCGCAGTGGTGTCGAGGTATTCCTTCAGCCAGGAGAGGGTGAATTTCATTGTCGTTCTTCCTTATGTCCTCTCCCGCCTGCGGGAGAGGAAGGGGACCCATCGCGCAGCGATGGGGGAGGTGAGGGGGTCTGGGTGAGGGCGCTGCGGATGATACTCAGCACCTCGTCCAGCCCGTTGAAGATCTCGTCGTTGTGAAAACGCAGGACACGACATCCTTGCATCTCAAGATATCGGGTGCGCACGCGGTCGCTCTCCAGTTCCGCCGCCGTCGAATGCGTCGCGCCATCGACTTCGACGATCAGCCTCAGCTCGCGGCAATAAAAGTCGGCGATATAGGGGCCCATCGGAGACTGGCGCACGAACTTGTGCCCGTCGAGGCTGCGGTTGCGCAGCTGCTCCCACAGGCGCTTCTCCGCCGGTGTTTCATCCCGGCGCAGGCTTCGTGCGGTGAAGGTTTTCTGGCCTTCTCGCATCAGCGTCCCCTCATCTCCCCCATTGCTGCGCAATGGGTCCCCTTCTTCTCCCGCCTTGCGGGAGAAGACCAAGAGCTCATCATGACAGGCCTCCGGCGAGAGTCGGCATCTGCAGCGCCCTGAACCCATAGTGGCGAAGCCAGCGCAGGTCGGCTTCGAAGAAGGCGCGGAGGTCGGGGATGCCGTATTTCAGCATGGCGATGCGGTCGATGCCCATACCGAAGGCCCAGCCCTGGACTTGTGTAGGGTCCATGCCGCCAGCGCGGATGACGTTCGGGTGCATCATGCCGGAGCCGAGGATTTCGAGCCACTTGTCGCCCGTGCCGATCTTGATCTGGCCACCCTCGCGCGAATACTGGATGTCGACTTCCATCGACGGCTCGGTGAAGGGGAAGTGCGAGGCGCGGAAGCGCATCTTCACGTCGTCGACCTCGAAGAAGGCCTTGCAGAACTCGGTGAGGATCCACTTCAAATTGGCGAGCGTCGTCGTCTCGTCGATGACCATGCCCTCGACCTGGTTGAACATCGGGGTATGCGTCATGTCCGAGTCGCAGCGGAAGGTGCGGCCGGGCGCAATGATGCGGATCGGCGGCTTGGAATTCAGCATGGTGCGGATCTGCACCGGGCTCGTGTGCGTCCTCAGCAGCATGCGTGAGCCGTCGGCCTTCTCGTTGAAGAAGAAGGTGTCATGCTCCTGCCTGGCGGGGTGCTCAGGGGGAATGTTCAGCGCATCGAAATTGTGGAAGTCGTCCTCGATGTGCGGGCCTTCCGCCACCGCGAAGCCCAGGTCACCGAAGATCTGCACCACCTCTTCCCACACCTGCGAGACGGGGTGCACCGTGCCCGAAACCTGCGGGCGCGCGGGCAGTGTCACGTCGATCTTCTCGGAGGCAAGGCGGGCTTCCAGCGCGGCCTCGTGCAGCTGGGTCTTGCGGCTCGAGAGAGCGTCGGCCACCTTGTCCTTCAGAACGTTGAGGGCGGCTCCTGCCTCCTTGCGCTCGTCGGGGCTCATCGCGCCCAGGCCCTTCATGCGCTCCGGGATCGCGCCCTTCTTGCCGAGGGCTGACACGCGCACGGCTTCGAGTGCCGCCTCATCGGTGGCCGCATCGATCTCGGCAAGGATCGACTGTTCGAGGTTCACGAGACTCATGGAAGATGTTCCTCTGAAAACGGCATGACCGGGCACAGGTGCCGTGGAAGACACGCTGTGGCCCGGTCAAGGCAATCGGAATTCGACGTGCGGGATAGGCTTGCGGTTAAGCCTGCGCGGCCTTGGCCTTCTCGACGAGAGCGGCGAAGGCAGCCTGATCGTGCACGGCGAGATCGGCGAGGACCTTGCGGTCAACCTCGATCCCGGCCTTGTCCAGGCCGTAGATAAATCGGCCATAGGTCAGGCCGAGTTCGCGGGTCGCGGCGTTGATGCGCTGGATCCACAGGGCGCGGAAATTGCGCTTCTTGGTGCGCCGGTCGCGATAGGCATACTGCTCGGCCTTCTCGACGGCCTGAACTGCGACGCGGAAGATGTTCTTGCGGCGGGAGAAATAGCCCTTCGCCTGCTTGATGATCTTCTTGTGAGACTTGCGGGCGACGGTACCGCCTTTTGAACGTGGCATGGGTCTGTCTCCTCAGATCTTACTTGGCGATGTAGGGCATGTGGATCTTGACGAGGCGCTCATCGCCCGCCGCCAGAACCATGGTGCCGCGCTGATTGCGGATCTGCTTGTTGGTGCGCTTGATCATGCCATGGCGCTTGCCTGCGGCACCCGCCTTGATCTTGCCGGAAGCGGTGACCTTGAACCGCTTCTTGGCGGAGGACTTGGTCTTCATCTTGGGCATTTTGCTTTATCCTTTCAAAGCGTTAGAAAGCCGCCATGGCATGCCCTTTACAGGCCAGGCGGCTTGAACGAGGCTTGGTAAAGCAAAAATGGGGCGCAAAAGCAAGCGGGGCGCGGGTTCCCAATCATGTCCCTCGCCCCCGCAGGGGGAGAGGGCGGGGTGAGGGGGTCTGTCGGCATGGGGGTCGGCAGGCGTCCGGGCTCGCTGATACACCCCCTCACCCCTCCCTCTCCCCCACATGCGTGGGGGCGAGGGGGAAGGAGAATTACCTAGGCGCCAGCACCATGACGATCTGGCGGCCTTCGAAGCGTGGCTCCGACTCGACCTTGGCGATCTCGACCGTGTCCTTCTTGACGCGGTCCAAAAGCTGCTGGCCCAGTTCCTGGTGGGCCATTTCGCGGCCACGGAAGCGCAGCGTGATCTTGACCTTGTCGCCTTCCTCGAAGAAGCGCTTGATGGCGCGCATCTTCACGTCATAGTCGTGGTCGTCGATCATCGGGCGCATCTTGATCTCCTTGATCTCGATGACCTTCTGCTTCTTGCGGGCCTCGGCGGCCTTTTTCTGTTC
>CAIYXE010000405.1 GCA_903930095.1 uncultured Hyphomicrobiales bacterium | reverse complement strand
ATGGCCGTCTACGGCGGACGTCTCTTCTACGCCGTGGCCGAGGGCCCGCAGGTCTGGTCGATTGGCCTCTCGCTCGATGGCAGCTTCCGCGGCGACGCGCGCTGGGAACTCGATGTCTCAGGACCGGCAAGCAGCGATCCCATAACCGACGTCGTGTTCGATTCCACAGGTCGCATGATCCTCGCCCAGCGCGGCGCCCAGCGTGGCAGCTTCGACTACAGCGTTTTCGCGGAGCCGAAGACGGCAACCGTCATCCGCTTTACGCGCGAGATCCCTGACGATCCGGCGACACCTGGCATTTGGGCGCCGGTCCCTGATGACTATGCAATCGGTTTCCGTCCCGAGCAGCGCAACACCAACGGCGGCGTTGCCCTAGGCTATGGCTTTGACAATGAGGGTTTGATGCGTCCTGGCTCGTGCAATGCCTTTTTGTGGACGACCGGCGAGGCGCTGCGTGACGATACGGCCCTCGCCGACCGGCTTGCGCCCGGCGGCCCCGCCACCGTCGACGGCCTGCAGGGTAACGATGCCGCTCTGGTGAAACCGGAGAACACGCCTCCTTTCAGTTCGTATTTCACGGACTATGACGGCGACTTCGATCACCCCGAGCGGCAGGGGTGGATGGGCGACGTCGAGGTCTACCAGCCCTGCACCGGAACACAGGGCTATCTCGGCTACCCGGGCTACCTGCCGCCCATGCAGATCCCGCCGGGTGACTTGCCACCGGGCGGCAGCTTCAACCTGACGCTCGACAAGGAAGCCGCACCGCGCGTCTGCCTGCCGGGCGGTCTCGGCTGGGTCTGCTATTATACGATCCGGGTGAGCAACACCGGCTCGGAACCCTATTGGGGCCCGCTGACGGTGCGTGACTGGATGCCGGCAGCGGTGCCCGGAAGCATCATGAATTTCGACTTCCAGCCGCCCTGGATGTGCGCGGCACTCGGGCCTGCGGATCACGAGTGCACCCTTCCCGGCGTCTTCCTGATGCCCGGTGACAGCGTTGATCTCTATGTCACGGATGAGCGGCCTGCCGTCCTTGCGCGGCCCGGCAACAGATTGCCGGAGGAATACTGCTACGCCGGAAACGCGGCCGGCCTCGTGTGGTGGGATGGCTACGGCGATGCCAATGCGGATGACGACTTCGACTATGCCGAAGCGCAGATTCCCGATGAGAACTGCGCGCCGCGTGGCGACCGAACCAACCTCACCATCACGAAGGAGGCGCTGAGGAAGCATTGCACCCGCTCGGGCGATACCTGGCATTGCAGCTTCCTTATCACGGTCACCAACACGGGTCCCGGCGTCTATTCGGGTCCGATCGAGCTCAGCGAGGAGGTGTCGGCCTCCGGCACCATCGCTTATGGTCCGCAGCCCAATCCTCCGGCGTGGAGCTGTGTTCCTGCCGGCGGCACGTCATTCACCTGCAGCCACGCGCCCGTGACGCTCAATCCGGGCCAGGGCGTCGGCCTCTGGTTCACCGTCAAGGTGCCGGCCGCCCAGCAGGAGGCTGATGGAAAGTGCTCGATCGAGAACCGCGTCCGCTTGACCCGGGCGCCAGGCGGATCAGCCGGCAATTTCGATCCCGCCGATGACAACGCGGAGGCCGAAGCCTTCACGCTCGGCCGCAATTGTGAGCCATCGATGGGGAAGAAGTCCGACCTCTCCCTCAAGAAACAAGCAAGGAGGTGCATTTTCAGGCAGGATCTTGGCGGCTATGCCTGCGGCTTCGTCGTGACCGTGACGAACGAAGGGCCGAATTCCTTCAACGGCGTCCTGACTGTGAAGGACCAGCCCTCGCCAGCCATCGCAGGCTCGCCAGTGTTCTTCGGTCCGTGGGACTGCGCACCCTCTGGCGGAGGATTTGACTGCACCCTGCAGCCCGCCGCGCTGCCGCTGCCCCCCGGGGCCAGCCGTAGCCTGGGGGCCTTCACCCTCGTGCCGCTTGACAGCAAGATCTGCGAGATCAGCAACAAGGCGAACATACTGGCGCCCACAGGCAGCACGAACGCCAACACCAATCCAGCGAATGATGCGAGCGGAATCGTCACCCTGCCTGTGCCATCGCCGCAGTGCGAACGGCAGAGGACGCCGGACTCTAACTTGGTGATCAGCAAGACACCGTTACGCTGCGAGAGTGGCCAGAGCCTGACCGCTGCCGTTGCCGTGGCATCGGGTGTTTCCTGCCGCTATCAGGTAACGGTGAGCAATGCGGGCCCGGGCGCGGTGACT
>CAIYXE010000404.1 GCA_903930095.1 uncultured Hyphomicrobiales bacterium | reverse complement strand
CTCTTCCTGCAGCAGGAGGCGGGCACCTGCAGCGTGATCGACCCGTGGGGCGGCAGCTATTTCGTGGAGCGCCTGACGGCGGACCTCGCCGCCAAGGCCTGGGCCCATATCGAGGAGGTGGAGGCCATGGGCGGCATGGCCCGCGCCATCGAGGCCGGGATCCCCAAGGCCCGCATCGAGGAGGCGGCCGCACGCACCCAGGCGCGCATCGATGCCGGCGAGCAGGCGGTGATCGGCGTCAACAAGTATCAGGTCGCGGGCGATGCCAAGATCGACATCCTGAAGGTCGACAATTCCGCCGTGCGCGCCCGCCAGATCGAGAAGCTGCAGAGGCTCCGCGCCGAGCGCAACGAGGCAGAGACGCAAGGATTGCTGGCCAAGCTCACCGAGGTGGCGCGCTCAGGCCAGGGCAACCTGCTCGCCGCCGCCGTCGATGCCGCGCGCGCCAAGGCGACGGTGGGCGAAATCTCGCTGGCGCTCGAGAAGGTGTTCAACCGCCATACGCCGGTGACGCGCGCGGTGAAGGGCGTCTATGCGGCAACGCCGAAGGACCAGCACAAGATCGAGCGCGTGCGCCATGCCATCGCCGCCTTCCGCGAGGCGGATGGCCGGGCGCCGAAGCTGCTCGTCGCCAAGGTTGGCCAGGACGGCCATGACCGCGGTCAGAAGGTGATCGCCTCCGCCTTCACCGACATGGGCTTCGATGTGACGATCGGCCCCCTCTTCTCGACACCGGAAGAGGTGGCGAAGATGGCGGTGGAGGAGAAGGTGCATGCGGTGGGCGTCTCGACGCTGACGGCAGGCCACCTCACCCTCGTGCCGCTGCTGAAGGCCGCACTCGACGCGGCGGGCCGCTCCGACATCATGGTCGTGGTCGGCGGCGTCATCCCGCCGGAAGACGTGCAGACACTGCTCGACATGGGGGCGGCCGCCGTCTTCCCGCCGGGAACGGTGAT
Source organism: uncultured Hyphomicrobiales bacterium (assembly GCA_903930095.1). Classification (GTDB taxonomy): domain Bacteria; phylum Pseudomonadota; class Alphaproteobacteria; order Rhizobiales; family Aestuariivirgaceae; genus Aestuariivirga. Next base: position 4,726 of record CAIYXE010000404.1, on the reverse strand, counting down.
CCCCGATGCGGCCCTCGCCCTGCTCGACCGGCTGAATGTGAAGCTCGGCTACGCGCAGCGGGCGGCGGAGTAAGGCCCCCTCTCACATTCCTCTCCGCCCTTCGGGGCAAAGGAAAGAGAAGGGTCTACAAACTCAGCCCCCGAACCTCGCCCACGCCCAGCCTGCGCCAGTTGAAAAGCTCATGGTGGCGGAAGCCCTGCAGAGCGGTGCGTTCTTCCTCGGTCCACACATCGAGGCCCGCGAGCACGGAGGCGATGGCCACTTCGGAGGCGCGGGATGCGCCGTCGTCGATCTTGAGCGCGATGCCGAGGCCGGCATGGGGAATGCAGGCGCCATAGACGCCCTCGGCCCCGGTCTTGACGAAGAGGCGCGGCACGGCCTGCATGATCAGCGTGTCGAAGTCGCCTGAGCCTGCCACCATGAAGGGGTGAGCGCGCACCGCCTCGATGATGCGCCGGGCGGCCGCAAACTCCGGATTGGCGAAGCGGGCGAAGCCAAGGGCCAGGTTGCGGAGCGGCATGGCCCAGGTCGGCACGGAGCAGCCGTCCGTGCCGCAGGGCTGCGCTTCGAGATCCACGCCGCAGAGCGCGCCCATGGTTGTGGCGATCAGGCGCTGCACGGGGTGGCCGGGGTTCACATAGTCATGGGGATCAGCATCGAGCTGGCGGGCCAGGGCCAGCATGCCGGCATGCTTGCCGGAGCAGTTGTTGTGCAATGGCGCCGGAGGCTCACCCGCGCGGATGAGCGCCATCCGGGAAGCCTCATGGTAGGGCCAGTGCGCGCCGCACTCATAGAGGCTCTCCGCATTGCCGGCCTTGGCCAGCATGGAGCGCGCGGCGCGCAGGTGATCAGGCTCGCCATTGTGCGAGGCGCAGCACAGCGCAATCTCCTCACCGGTGAAGCCGAAACGGTCCGCGGCACCGGTCTCGACCAGGGGCAGGCACTGGAAGGCCTTGACCGCGGAGCGCGGATAGACCTCCGCCGCGATGGCGCCTTCAGCCGACACGACGTGGCCCGTGGCATCCACCACCGCAAAGGCGCCGCGATGGCGGCTTTCGACGATGCCGCCGCGGGTGATTTCAGCGATTACGGGATTGGTCATGCGGCATTCCTGTGCGGTGCGGCGGCGAGGTACCAGGCGAGGGCGAGTATCTGCGCGGTCAGGAACATCCCCAGCGCCCAGCTGTAGCCCTGCGGGCTGTAGCCCGTTCCGGTGGCCGGGAACAGCCCGATCACGATGCCCACGAGGTATTGCGTGGCGAAGGCCACGACGAACATCGAGAAGTTGATGGTGGCATTGGCGCGGCCCGCCAGCTCACGCCCGATCCGCGCGGCAAACCACGGGAAGGCCAGCACCGCGACCTGCCCGAAGGCTGCAACCACCAGCCAGGCCGGAAACATGAGCCCCTCGACACGGAACACGATGAGGACCTGCGCCAGCAGGTAGAGCACCATGAAACCGAGCATCACCTGCATCGGCCCGATCCCGCGCCGGCCAAGCCTGTCAGCCACGAGGCCCGCCGAAAAGATGCCCACCATGAAGGCCACCGCCATGTAGAGCAGGTGGCGGCCCACCTCCTCCCGCGGCAGGCCCATCACGTCACGCAGCCAGGGGCCTGCCCATAGGGTCTGCACGCCGATCTGCACGCCGGAGGTGAGGCCCAAAAGCGGCGCCAGCCGCCAGAACAGCGGCGTCCTGAGGATGGCAAGCATCTCCGCGAACTGCTGCCTCAGCGGCGCCGGCTTGCCCACCGTGTCCTTGGCGGGCGCCACCAAAAGGATGAAGACGGCCGCCAGCATGATCAGCCCGGCGAAGATCACGAAGGCATTTCGCCAGCCGATCAGCGCGACGAGATGCTGCGTCGGCTCCGTCGCCACCACGAGGCCCAGCGCGCCAAACGACATGATCGCCGTGTTGGCGAGCGAGCGGCGCTCAACCGGGACCCATGTGGCGGATGACTTGTAGCTCGCCATCAGCCCTGCCGAGAAGCCGAGGCCGATCATGGCGCGCGCGGCGAAGAGACCGAGGAAGTCACCCGCGAAGGCGAAGGCGAGGCAGCCCAGCGCGGCGATGCTCAGCAGGCCCGCCTGCACCTTGCGCGGGCCATAGCGGTCAAGCAGCACGCCGAGCGGCAGCTGGAACAGCGCGAAGGCGCCGAGATAGGCCGCCGTCAGCAATCCCAGCTCGGCTGGCGAGAGGCTAAAGTCCTGCACGAGGTCCGGGGCCACGACGGCATTCACCGCGCGCAGCAGGTAGGACATGAAGTAACCCGCGGCGAAGGGCAGGAGCGCGGTGAGGAGGATTCGCGGAAGTGTCATCACTGCAACAGTTTCTTCGCAATTCCCGCATAAGGCAATGCTGCGGCAAATTCGGACTTGTGAATCGCGCACAAGGGCTTATGTGCGCGCTCTCGAAGATTCCCCAAGGGACCTCCCATGATCAGACGCGCACTGGCCTTCCAGCACATGGACGACGAACCGCCCGGCCTGTTTGGCAGCTTCCTCGCCGAACAGGGAGCGGAACTCGACATCGTGATGCTGCACAGGGGGGAAGCGATCCCGTCGCTTGCCCCCTATGATTTCCTGCTCGTCATGGGCGGCGCCATGGATGTGTGGGAAACGGAACAGTATCCGTGGCTCCAGGACGAAATCGCGGCCGTGCGGGAGTGGACCTTCCACCGCAACCGCCCCTTCATGGGCGTGTGCCTGGGTCTGCAGCTGCTGGCCAAGGCGCTGGGCGGCGAGGTGGGCCTCGCCAGTTCCGCGGAAGTTGGCTTCGGCAGGGTGGAGCTCAACGCGCTGGGCCTCGGCCACCCGATGATGCGGGGGCTGCCGCCCGCCTTCAAGGTGATGCAGTGGCACCATGCCGAGGTGACGAAGATTCCCGCTGGCGCCGAGGTTCTGGCCTCCTCTGCGGTGAGCCCGGTGCAGATCATGTCTGTCGGACAGGACATTCTTGCCACGCAGTTCCATGGCGAACTGACGCCAGCGCTCATCGACCGCTGGGCGCATATTCCGCAATATCTCGAATGGCTCGAGCAGGCCATGGGCCCCAAAGCCTATGACCGGGTCAAGGCACAGTCGAAGTCGCAGATGCCAAAGATCGAGCGCATCGGCCGCACCATGTTCCGCAACCTCGTCTCGAACCGCAAGACGATCCGCGCTGCGGCGTGACGGACCCTGCCGACACCGGGCGTTAACGGTCAGTGCGCCCGAGGATGAACACGTCGCGCGCTTGACCCACCACGTCATACTCCGTGTCGACACGGTTCGCGAAGGACTGCACCGCGACATAATTCGTGTCCTTGCCTCCGAGCACCAGGTAGGTGGGCCGCCGGTCGAGAATCTCATTCAGCAGTCTCTCGCTGGAGGAGTCCTGTCCAAGTAGCGGCTTCACGATCTGCTCTTCCAAGAAAATGTTGTTTGGGAAGGCGGCAATCGGTACGGGAGGGGTCCTGTCAAGAAGCCAATAGAGCAGGATGTGACGGCTGACGAAAATGGACTCGCCCTCACCGAGACGCGGGCGCAAATACTCCGCCAGGGTGAAGCTCTGCCCGCTGTAGAGCGGCTTACCCGAAAGATAGCGTTCATGCAGCGCCTGATAGGGCGGAATAAGCATCAACAGGGCCGCGAGCAGAACAAGGCCGAAGGACGGAAGGCTTCTCCACCCGGAACAAAGCCCGATCCGCCACAGGGCATAGGCTGCACCGATCGCGAAGAATGGCATCAACTGAATGAGATAGTGCGCCCAGGGCTGCCGGTTTGCGACGGTGGCAATGGCGACGGCAAGAGCACCAAGGAGGATCCCCCAGCGGGCCCGGATCTTGTCTTGGGGACGGAGCCCTATCGCCATGAGCAGCAGGCCCAACGTGCCAAGGCACCAGAAGACAAGTTTCGAGAGGGTGGCGGCCTCCAGCATCTGCGCCGAGTTTCGCGGCGCGATGCTACTCAGCAGGGCCTGAACGGTCTCAGCAATGCCCAGCCCGAAGGCCGAGTAAGCGAGCGGCACTCTGATGACCGAGGTAACATAGAGGTCGAGGGTGCCGGACAGCAGGAAGGGCAGCGTGCTGGCGAGGAGGATCAGGAGGCCACCGAGAGCCCCAAATACCGTGGCTCTCGCAGCAGTTGACAGCCCCTCCGGCAACCATGAGAGAACGAATGCCGCGCCTGTGATAATCACGGCATAGGCCAGGTTCGTCCGGATCAGGATGGCGGCGGCAAGCAATGCTCCGAGGAGCAGCGCGTCCCGGGCCTTGAGCTTCGTTCCGATTGCGAAAAGGAGCGCGAGAAGAATGAAGGGATTTGCGACATGCTCCATCATGACCGCTTGCCCGCTGGAGGCAAGCAGGCTCACGGCAAAACAGCAGAGTGTTCCGGCGAGCAGGGCTGCTTCTCGCGGCATAACCGTAACCGCCAACCGGTAGGTTAGGAAAGCGGTGAGCGAAACCAGCACCGCTCCGAACAGCCGGACGGCCAAGAGGCTCTGCGGAAACAGGTATTGGACGACGGCGAACAGCGCAAATCCGCCGGGCGGCTTGTTGTCCCAGACCTCGGTATAGGGCAGATTGCCGTCAGCGATCGACTGCCCCATGAGAATGAACACGCTCTCGTCCCAGTCGATAACGTCCCTGTAGAAGTAAGGCAGCCGGAACAGCACGGCCAGCACAAGAAAGCCTACCAGCACGAGGCTTTCATGAAGAATTCGCCAGTCAGCAGATGACCCTG
>CAIYXE010000403.1 GCA_903930095.1 uncultured Hyphomicrobiales bacterium | reverse complement strand
CGCCGCGGCATGACGCGCGTGCCGGAATTGCGGGCGGCGGGCATCAACGTCTCCTTCGGGCATGATTGCGTGATGGACCCGTGGTACCCGCTGGGCCAGGGCGACATGCTGGAAGCGGCCTCCATGGGGCTTCACGTGGGGCTGATGACCAGTCCGGAAGCCATGCGCTGGGCTTTCGACGCCGTGACGGTGAACCCTGCTAAGGCCATGCACCTTGAAGGCTATGGGCTGGAGAAGGGCTGCAAGGCGGATTTCGTGGTGCTGCAGGCGAAGACGCCGGTGGAGGCGCTGCGGCTGAAGGCCAACCGGCTGAAGGTGGTGAAGGGCGGCAAGGTCATCGCCGAAACGCCCGAGCGGGTGGCTGCGCTGCATCTTGATGGCAGGCCCAAAACGGTAAATGGCGCGGATTACGCGCCGAAGCTTTGAATCCGCGGTAAGGCCGGGGTCCAGCTTCCTTGACCGCATGTGCTGAAACAAAGCTGGATCCCGGCCTTCGCCGGGATGACGGCAGATTTCGGATCACCTGGGCTTCAGCCCCTCCACGAACAGCGTGGTCAGCGTCTCTTCCGCCTTTTCCATCAGGTCTGGCGGGTTGCCCATGACGGCGCTCACCTGGGTGTCGAAATCAGCGTAGTGCTGGGTGGTGGCCCAGATGGCGAAGATCAGGTGGTGGGGGTCGATCGCGTTGAGGCGGCCCTCGGCCGTCCAGCGGCGGATGACGGCGGCCTTCTCGTCCACCAGCGCCTTGAGGGGGCCTCTCAGATAAGAGCCGATGGCGGTGGCGCCGTGCAGGATTTCATTTGCGAAGAGCCGGGACGCCTTGGGGTTGTCCCGCGACAGGCGGATCTTGGTGCGGATGTAGCGGGAGATCTCGGCGATGGGCTCGCCCTCTGCATCAAGGCTGCGGAGCGGTTCCAGCCAGTCTCGCAGCGTATGCTCCAGCACCGCGACGTAGATGTCTTCCTTGCGGCGGAAGTAATAGAGAAGGTTGGGCTTGGAGAGGCCGCAACTGGTGGCGATCTGGTCCACCGTGGCGCCGCGGAAGCCATAGGCGGAAAAGGCCTCGAGCGCCGCCTTGAGGATCAGCTCCTCGTTCTGGGCCTGGATGCGGGTCTTGCGGGGGGCGGTGACGGCTTGGGCCATTGTTACAGTTTCTTAATTCTTGATCGAATGGTCAAGAGCGGTTAGCCTTCGCACAAGCAACAAGAAACCAGGGGAGAAGGCGTTGGCGGGGCCAGTCATTTCGGCGCGCGAGCTGAGCCTCGTATTCCAGACGGCGGATGCGCCGGTCTATGCGCTCTCGAAGGTGAACCTGGAGGTTGATGAAGGCGATTTCGTTTCCTTCATCGGGCCTTCGGGCTGCGGCAAGACCACGCTGCTGCGCGTCATCGCCGACCTCGAACAGGCGACCTCCGGATCGATCACCGTCAATGGCATGACGCCGCAGGACGCGCGCCTCAAGCGCGCCTATGGCTATGTCTTCCAGGCGCCCGCCCTCTACCCGTGGCGCACGGTGGAGCGGAATGTGGGACTGCCGCTGGAGATCATGGGCTTTGCCGATTCGGCCGAGCGCATCTCCCGCAATCTCGAGCTTGTGAACCTCAAGGGCTTCGAGAAGAAATATCCCTGGCAATTGTCGGGTGGCATGCAGCAGCGCGTGTCGATTGCGCGTGCGCTGGCGTTTGACCCCAAACTTCTGCTGATGGACGAGCCCTTCGGCGCCCTCGACGAGATCGTGCGCGACATGCTGAACCAGCAGCTGCTCGACCTCTGGGACAGGACGAAGAAGACCGTGGTCTTCGTTACCCACTCGATTCCGGAAGCTGTCTTCCTCTCGACCAAGATCGTGGTGATGAGCCCCAGGCCTGGCCGCATCATCGATGTGATCGAAACCAATTTCCCGCGCAAGCGCTCGCTCGACATCCGCGAGACGCCGGAATTCCTCGCCATTGCGCATCGCGTGCGCGAGGGGCTGAAGGCTGGCCATTCCTATGAGGATTGAGTGAGCGCTGCACCCGCCATCCCCGCCAAGGCGCACGCAAAGCAGGAAGGCCAGGCGCTGCCCATGGCCGTGGTCTGCCTCTGCATCCTCGTGGTCTGGTATCTGGCTGCCATCCCGATGAACGCGGTCGTGTCGGGACCGAAGATCGAGGCGGCGGGCGGCGGGTTTTCCAACCTGCTGTATTTCTCATGGAACGAGGCGCGCCCGGTCATACCCGCGCCGCACCAGATCGTGGCGGAGCTGTGGAAGAGCGTGTTCACGGTGGCGCCTTGGATGCCCAAGTCGCTGATCTGGCACGGCTGGGTGACGCTCTCCTCGACGCTGCTGGGCTTTGTGCTGGGATCGCTTCTCGGCATCGTGCTGGCGATCGGCATCGTGCATGTGACGTTTCTGGCGAAGAGCCTGATGCCGTGGATCATCGCCTCGCAGACGATTCCTATCCTTGCCATCGCACCCATGGTGATCGTGGTGCTGGGTTCGATGGGATTTACCGGGCTTTTGCCGAAGTCGCTGATCTCCATGTATCTCTGCTTCTTTCCCGTGACCATCGGCATGGTGAAGGGCCTTACCTCGCCCGAGACGATGCAGCTGGACCTGATGCGCACCTACAATGCGTCTGCCTCCGAAGTGCTGTGGAAGCTCAGGTTCCCGGCCTCCGTGCCGTTCCTCTTCACCTCGCTGAAAGTGGCGGTGGCCATCGCCTTGACCGGCGCCATCGTGGGTGAATTGCCAACGGGGGCGGTGGCGGGCATCGGCGCCCGATTGCTGCAGGGGTCCTACTACGGGCAGACGGTGCAGATCTGGGCGGCGCTGTTCATGGGCTCCTTCATCGCGGCGGGGCTTGTCTGGCTCGTCGGCGTGATCGAAGGCTTCACGCTGAAGCGCATGGGGGCAAGGCCATGAAGAAGTGGCAGGTCTCCGACATTCTTTATCCGGCGCTGTTCGGCATCGGCGTGCTGGTGTTCTGGCAGGCGGTGGTGAAGGGCTTCAACGTGCCCGCCGTGCTGCTGCCTGCGCCTTCCGACATCGGCGCAAAATTCATGTCGTCGCTGCCCATCCTGTGGGTGGACTTCGTGCAGACGGTGGTCCGCGCGGTGATACCCGGCTGGATCATCGGCTCGCTGTCGGGCTTCCTCGTTGCCATATTGTGCGACCGTATTCCCTTCCTCAGGCGGGGGTTGCTGCCGCTGGGCAATCTGGTCGCGGCACTCCCCATCGTGGGCGTCGCCCCCATCCTCG
>CAIYXE010000402.1 GCA_903930095.1 uncultured Hyphomicrobiales bacterium | reverse complement strand
TCATCGGGTGTCATGCGCAGTTCTCTGCGCCACCGAAGCCGCGACCACACCATGTCCATGATAGCAAGAAGAAGTGCAAGCACGAGAAGAGGAATGAGAACGGCGGCTGACCAGTCCCGCAGCATCTCTGGCAGCAAGTACGGATCGGCGGAGAGTGCGGAGGCGAATTCCTGAAGGTCATTCTCCAATGCGAACCAAAGCACAGCCGAGGCTGCGATGAGTTTCAGCACCGACTTTACGAACTCGATGAGGCCGAGCTTGCCGAACAGCCGGTTCCAGCCCGCGATCAGCGAGATGCGGGACATGCGGGGTGTGATCCGCTCGGATGCAGCATCAGGCTTGTTTTGTGCCAGGGAGGCCAGAACCGTTCCAGCCGCAATGACAGCCATCAACGGGAGGAGCGCCGCCGAAAGGGAGATAAACAGGCTGGCGATAAAGCTTGCCGCTGCCTCACGGTCCTCGAGGCGAATGCCACCTGCTGCGCCCAACGCCTCCCTGAGCGTGCTGGCGATCTGGCTGACCGACCAGTGCGCCAGAAGGAGCAGCACGCCCAGTATTGCCGCAAGGGAGCCAAACAGCGTTGCTTCCCGCGCAATCGGTACATTTCCCTTACTGACAGCGTCCGCAATCCGCTTCTCGGTCGGCTCTTCGGTCTTGCTTTCCTGGTCCTGATCCTCGGCCATGGTCCTCCCGAAGGAGCGTCAGCCAGACGGTTCATCGGCCGTGGGCAACTCGAGTTCGCCGCGCTGGGCCATCTCAAGGACTCTCGCCACGATGGCGCTTCGCGCGGCGTCTCCGTCCTTGCTGCGCACTCCCTTGTCGCTTGCGAGCTCTGCCTCCACCATGCGCCTTGCTCTGGCGCCGAGCGACGAGAGGGCAACTTCCTTGACGGCCGCGTCCATTCCCTTGAGCGCGAGCACGATCTGGTCCGGCTGCAGCTTGTCAAACAGGGCGAGCCTCGATTCCTGTGAAAGAGCACCAATGTCTTCGAAGGAGAAGATCAGGCGCTTCAACTTGGCGGCCTCATCCGGCTTCCAAGCAGCCACTCCAGCGATGATTTCGCCGGACATATCACGTTCAATTTTGTTCAGCATTGCGGCAAGCCGGCCTCGACCCTCGGCCTCGAGGGCTGCGTCGGCCTTTGACAGCAGATCACGCTCGAGGGCTACCTCGACGATGCTTTCCACCTCTTCGTGAACGGGTTGAACCTTCAGAAGGCGCCGCGAAACAGTAACGCGGAAGTCGCCGGGAAGTATGGACAGGCATCTTGCGGCAAACTCTGAATCGAGCCGGGAGAGGACGAAGGCAATCGTCTGCGGGTGCTCGTCCAGCAGATATGGAACGAGAGCGTTTTCCATCCCGGGCTCGAATTTCTTCCAGACGGGCTCGCCTGCTTGCATGATCTGGTTCCCCAGCATCTTCGAGAGTTCGCCGGGCGAGAAGGCGCGCTCCACGAGGCTCTTCACGGCTTCGAAGTCCGTACCGAGCCCCAGTGCCTTGGCAAACTGTGCAGCAAAGTCGTCTACGAGGAGGTCAAGATCCTGTTTCTCGACACGGCTGATCGAGGTGGCGGTTTCCATGATCGCCTTGACCTCAGCGGAATCGAACTTCTGGAGGAGCTGAGGACCGAGCTTGTCGCCAAGCGCCAGCAAGAGTATTGCCACGCGCTCGCGGCCGCTGCGCGGGGCAGCGGAGGCCATGGCCGGAAAAGCGAAGGTCGACACGGGGGTTCCGTCAGGGCCCGCTGGGGCCGCTTTCCACCACTTCCGTGATGGTAAGCCCTAACCGGTCTCCGTCTCCCTCCAGGACGAACAACTCGCCTCTTGCGACTTCGCGTCCGTTCACGAGAACCCTGGCGGCTGTTCCGAGCTTCTCTTCCAGCGTGACGTTGGCGCCTGGCTTGAGATCTGCAACCTCTGACAGGGGCAAGCGAGCGGTTCCGATAACCACCTGCACTGAGACAGGGATACGCAGGACAGCGCCTGGAAGCCGCCGGGAGACGACGGGTTCGGGATCAGCTTCCGCGATGGTAGGGCTGAGTTCGGGCAACTGTTCACTGAGGATGGAGGACATCATGCCAGCCTGGTTTTCAATCTGCATTCTTGCTTACGCGAGCGGCCTTGCTTGAAGTTTATCAGACAATGGCTGCGGCGATGGTGACAGCCAGCCGGTCGCCTGAACGGGCGAGGCCTCCCTCAAAGGCCGCGATACCACCGCTCCAGAGCGTAACGGGTGTGGAGACGGTGGAGGAAAGCTTAATCATTCTCCCCGGCAGCAGGGTGGTGATGTCCTCCACGGAAAGTGTTTCGGGCCCCAGCGTGACGGTCAGTTCGACGTCAGACCTTCCAACCTGCCGCTGCAGGCGATTGCATGCAGCGTCCTCCTCGGCGTTCTCTCCCACCGGATCAGAAGACCTTATCTGATGTATAAGTTCGCTGTTATCCATGCTCATGAGAACTTCACCGCTATGGCCGAAGACGTTCACCAGAAGCCGAAACGATGCCCGTTCATTATCGGCGGGATTGGGGTTCCGCGCCTCACGATCCCGGAAGTGGCTGAAGGGCCGCCCGAAATGGCTACTCATGGTCTGAGCCACCTCGCTTGCAAGTGTCTCGCATACAAGGTCCAGGAGGCCGTTCTCGATCGCCGAGAGCGGTCTTTCTCCCAGATCGAACGGCGACTCCATCCCACTGCCGCCCATAAATGCCTCCAGCAAGGCTGAAATAAGCGGGCGATCGAGTGCGATGTCGGTGGTAAGCGATCCGCTGGCTGATTCGAAACGGATCGAACGGACAGAAGAGTCGGCCGGTCCAGTGCCCGACTCCTCAATACGGTCCGGGGTCACACGCCAGGAAATCGCGACAAAATGGACAAAAGTCCGTCTGCAGGCTTCCGCCAGCAGGGCTGACAGCTTCACCGCCGACGGTATCGCGGAGACGGTCTCACGGGTACGGGCCTTGAAATGCGAAGCGGAGAGCGGTTGTTTCATGAAGCTAGTCTTGCCTGCTGGTCATGCAGCCTTGGTATCGCCGTTGCCGGCGTTCATCGTTTCTTGCTCAACCTCGGAAATTGTCGGGCGCTCATAGGCTGAAATCGTCTTCCGGCCATGCTCCAGCGCCACCTGCGGCATTGCGCCGTTCATGAAGGCGAGTAGCGTCTGCTTGATGATCACGTAAAGCCTGACTCTCTTCTCTCGCACGGTCTTCACCTTGGTAGCGAGTGGACCAAAGATGCCGTAGGAGAAGAGAATGCCGGCGAATGTTCCAACGAGAGCCGCACCGATCAGATGACCGAGGACCTCCGGCGGCTGGTCGAGGGAACCCATAGCCTTGATAACACCGAGCACCGCGGCCACGATGCCGAGTGCTGGCAGGGCGTCAGCGATGGCGGAAAGGGCCAGATAGACCTTCAACTTATCCCGCTGGATCGTTTGGATCTCCTCGTCCATCAGCGCCTCGATTTCGTGGGTACGCGCATTGCCAATGATAATGAGGCGGCAATAGTCACATATGAAGTTCGTCAGGTCTTTGTCAGCCAGGATCTTGGGAAAGACCTTGAAGATTTCCGACTCCGCCGGATTGTCAACATGAACTTCCATTTCGGTTCGGGTCTTGGTTCGGAGTTCACGCATCAGTGCGTAGAGAACGGAAAGCGTATCGAGGTAGTCGCGTGGTTTTGGTGTTGCTTCCTTGATGGCTTCCATGACCGCCTTGAAGGTATCCTTCACGACTTTCATCGAGTTAGCCACGAAGAAGGTGCCGATTGCGGAGCCGAGAATGATCACATACTCCCATGGCTGCCACAGCACGCCAATGTGGCCGCCCATCGCGGCGAAACCGCCGAGCAGACATCCGAAGACGATGACCATGCCGATGACGAAGGTCATGTGCGGCTTTCTTCCTGCAGTGATCTCCTCTACTGGCTAGATTTTCTTGCTTGCGCGGGCCTGTAGGCCCCTTTCTTCAGGCCGGGACAAGGCAGAACCTCCAATATCCCCTGCGAGGGAAGAAAGATGACCGGAACAGTTGCACGCTTTCAGCAGATTTCGCGGAACATCGAGCGGACGATTGGCAACTTGGCGCAACGTCCCGATGTGAGACGCGAGTCTGATCATTATCTCGCCAATATCCGCAGCGTGAAATCAGCGGATGATCTTCTCAAGAACGATCGGCTCTACAATTTCGCCATGACCGCCTTCGGGCTGAAGGACATGATCTATGGCAAGGCCTTCATGCGCAAGGTCCTGACTGAGGGGCTCGATGGTCCGAAGAGCTTTGCCCTGCAACTCGCAGATCCGCGTTTCCGGGAATTCGCGGAGGCATTCAATTTTGCCCGCTACGGCGGGACGGCAACGGCTTTCGACCGGGTTCAACAAGGCGCGGTGGACCGCTATCTCCGCATCCAGCTGGAGTCAGAAGCGGGAAGGAGTGACGAAGGCCTGCGGCTGGCGCTCTACTTCCAACGGAAAGCTCCCGAGGTGAGCAGCATCTTTGGTCTGATGGGCGATCCTGCTCTCTACAAGGTCATTCAGACAGTGCTCGGTCTTCCAGCTTCGTACTCGAACACCAACATCGACACACAAGCCGCATTCATTCGTTCCAGAATAAATGTTGAAGACTTCGAGAGCCCAGCGAAACTCGATGCCTTTATCACGCGGTTTGCGGCCAGATGGCAGGCGGCAAACGGAAGCGGCATGCAGTCTGCGCCGGTCGTCGGACTGAGCCGGTCGATGCTGACGAGCTTTGACAACTCGCTCCTATTGAGCATGCAACTCTTGAGGGGCGTTAACCGCTAATGGACGTCAATTCCCACGTTGCAATTTCGGGACAGTTGGCGCAGGCTAAGCGGCTCGAGACCATCGCCAACAATGTTGCAAACGCTGGTACGGCCGGCTTCCGCGCAGAAGGTGTCAGCTTCTCCACGATCGTCTCGAAGACCGCGCCATTCGATACGAGCTTTGCGTTTGAAGGTGGTTCCCACGCAGATACCCGCAGCGGTGCTTTCACAGCAACAGGAAACCCGCTTGACGTCGCTGTTCAGGGCTCAGGCTTTCTTGCGGTTCTGACGCCAGAGGGCACAGCCTATACTCGCGACGGGCGGATGCAGATGCTGCCGACCGGCGATATCGTATCTCTCAGCGGCCACCCGATTCTGGACGCAAGCGCTTCGCCACTGTCAGCAAACCCGCGCGGGGGCGCGCTGGACATTGGCCGGGATGGCGTGATCCGGCAGGATGGCCGGGTCGTCGGCTCACTCGGGCTCTTTGAGATAGATCTCACCCGGGGTTACCGGCGCTATGAGAACGCCGCGTTTCTGCCGGCGGGGCCGGTGGAGCCGGTGCAAGAGTTCTCGACGAATGGTGTCCTTCAGGGGTTCGTCGAGGGTTCAAATGTGAACCCGATTCTGGAGATGACCCGTCTCATCGAGGTCCAGAGGGCTTTCGAGGCCGTGAGCGCCAGTCTTGAGCAGCGCGATTCTGCCATCAGGGACACGATCCAGGCTCTGGGCGCGCGCGGATCCTGATGTTGGGGAAGCAGCGCCCACTGACGGCGATGGCGGCTCGCATTGCGGCGGCTTCCCAGTCAATGCCTTTTGCACGGGCTGTTGGCGAGGTGCGCTCGGTGGGGCCCTCCTCCATCGAGATTTCGGGTCTTTCTCGGATCCTGCGTATCGGCTCACTGGTGGAAATCAAAACCTCGCGTGGACCGGAGCTCGCGGAGGTGATTCGGCTCGACCATGACATCGCCCAGTGCAAGCCCTACGACAATCGGGCCTCGGTGACGCTTTCTGACCGCGTCTCGGCGCGTGGGGAGCTTCGCTATTTTCCCTGCGCTCACTGGCGCGGGCGCATTGTGGACTCACTTGGCCGGGTAGCTGACGGTGGGCCACCGCTTCGCCAGGGGGTCTTGGCTGTTAGCGTTGCGGCGAGCCCACCGAGAGCCATGGCGCGCCGGGTGGTCTCACAGGGCGTGGCCACCGGCGTGCGCGTGCTCGACTGCTTCACGCCACTGTGCCTGGGCCAGAGGATGGGCATCTTCGCTGGTTCGGGTGTCGGCAAGTCGACGCTTCTCAGCATGATTGCGCGCGCGGCAGCCTTCGATAGCGTCATCGTCGCGCTGGTCGGTGAACGTGGCCGGGAGGTAAGGGAATTTGTCGAGAATACGCTTGGTGCAGCTGCTCGAAATGCCATCACCGTCGTGGCGACGGGTGACGAAAGTCCGATGATGCGCCGCCTTGCCCCGCAATTTGCGACTGCTCTGGCCGAACATTTCCGCGATCTCGGCCAGAATGTGCTGCTCGTGATGGATTCGGTGACCCGTTATGCACATGCCTGCCGTGAGGTGGCACTTTCGGCAGGAGAACCCCCGGTGGCGCGCGGGTACCCACCGTCGGTGTTCAGCGACTTGCCACAGCTTCTGGAGAGGGCGGGACCCGGCACAGAGGGTCAAGGTACGATTACCGGTATCTATGCGGTGCTCGTCGACGGGGACGACCACAATGATCCCGTCGCAGATGCAGTCCGTGGTACGCTTGATGGTCACATCGTACTGGATCGCGTGATTGGTGAACAGGGCCGCTATCCAGCGGTTAATCTTCTTTCCTCTCTCTCCCGCCTGGCACATCTGGTGTGGACGGCAGACCAGGCGAAAGCTGTTCGTGAGCTCAAGAGACTCGTTGCCCGCTTCGAGGATACACGCGACCTCCGGGCGATGGGCGGTTATCTGCCGGGTGCCGATCCGGAACTCGACCGGGCAATCGAGTCGGTGCCAAAACTCTATGGCGTGCTGAGCCAGTCAACGTCCGACGCAGCCTCGATTGATGCCTTTCGTGAGATCGCTGCAGGCTTGTCAGGCAGCATTTGAGGTACTCGAGACGATCTGGTAGCCGAGGTAGCGCTTGGTATCGATAGGATCATAGCCCAGGGCCGTCCGGAGTTTCTTTCTCAGCTTGCTGATGTGACTCTCCACCACGCTTTCCTCAACCTCTTCGTCGAAGAGTCCGTAGACGGCATTGAATATCTGGTTGCGGCTCACGCGCCGGCTACGGTTGGCGATGAGATACTCAAGGATGCGCCGCTCGCGCCGCGGCAACGTCAGAACGCTCCCGCCCACTTCGGGGTCCCTGCCGTCGCTGAAAACGCGCAGATCGCCGACGGTGGCGGACTTGGCGCCGGGTGCGGCACGCCTGCGGATGGCACTGATTCGGGCGATGATTTCCCGCGCGTGGACCGGCTTGCGGACGACGTCATCAGCCCCGGCAGCAAACAATTTGAGGGTGGATTCGAGGCCAGTCGAATCATTGAGGGCAATGGCAGGGGCTTCACTGCGTGTCTTGATCACACGCGTCAGCGTTTCCCGCCTGTCGAAGTCGCCAAGAATGAAAGCCTCAACCGCAGCGAGATCCGGCCCGCTTGTGGAGTGAAACCAATTGTCGAAATCGGATGGGGTGAAGCTTGCGGCGGATACGCCCTCCCGGCCGAAGCTTGCGCGATAGGCAGCGGTCACGTCGATACGGTCGTCAACCAGAATGATCATAATGGCAATCTTCTTTCCATTGGTATTCACGTCCAGACATAATGTCTTGGTGTTACCAATCATCAAGAATAGATGGTTAATACGAAGTTAAGATCCTATTATTTCAACGGTTTAGACTTTGAATACATGACTCTCTGAACGTTATGGATTTGAACTAAAGATGAGTATTACTTTGGTATAGTCAATTATACTTGGTATAGGACTTTTTCCAAAGTGACCGACAAGCAGCGCGGCATGAAGTCTCTGTATGCACGCAATGATAGATGAATATTCAACTTGCACCCTATGCGAGAATATTCTACTCAAATGCGACGCTATCGGTGGTTGGACACGGCATTGACGGGAGAGAGAGCAGTGGAACAGCAAATGGAACAGAACTTTGAGTTGTATCAAGAACCTGACGCCGCACCCCAGAATGGGTTCCTCTTCATTGGCGAGCTGGCGAAGCTGACCGGAACGGACCCCAAGACGATCCGCTTCTATGAACGCGCGGAGTTGATTTCTCCCCCACGCCACGGCCGTTTTCGCACCTATCTGGCAAGTGACGTGCGCCGGCTCAAGAATGTGCTCACGCTGCGCCGGCTGGGCGTGCCCATTGCCCAGATCCGGGAAATTCTGGCGATGCTGTCGCCTGAGGAGGATGTGCTCGCCAGCGAAAAAACCGTCGGCTTGCTAAGGCAACACCTCGATACGCTGCGGAACCGGCAGGCCGAGATCACACATCAGATCGAGAAGACCAGTTCCGCGCTGGACAGTCTTGTCGCCTGAAACCGAATCAGCCGGCATCAGACGATGCCGGCTGAGGTGCCCTCGACCGCGGGGCGCTCCCTGGACTTCTGTGCCCTATATCCACTTTCACGGTATAGACCGATAGGATCGATGGCGCCGCCTTTCCGGCGGCGTGCCTCGGCAAGGATCGGGGAAACGTCCGTCACGAAAGCTTGCTTGACGAGCCGGTGACCGAGCATCGCATCGCTTGATTCCTGCGCTGCCGTAAGTGCTTCCCTGTCGATCAGTGATGCTTGCACAAAGGCGCGCTGGATTTCCACCGCTGATGACATCAGGCTTTCGATCGGGTCCGTCACGTTGTGAGACTGGTCGATCATGTAGGCCGGTGCGAAGCCATGGGCCTGGCGCAACCCAGCATCCACCAGTTCGTTGAAGACGAGGAACAGCCGGAACGGATCGATCGATCCGGAATCGAGGTCATCATCGCCGTATTTCGAATCGTTGAAGTGAAACCCTGCAAGCTTGTCGGCCCGAATCAGCCGCGCAACGATCTGCTCGATGTTGGTGTTGGGCGCATGATGGCCAAGATCAACCAGGCATCGCGCCTTGGGCCCGAGTTCAAGAGCCGCCATGAAACTCGATCCCCAATCCGAGATCACGGTCGAGTAAAATGCCGGTTCATAGAGCTTGTGCTCGAGGAAGACGGACCAATCCTTCGGCAGTGCCGCGTAGATCGTCTTCAGCGAATTGATGTAGCGGTCGAAAGCGGCGCCAAGATTCGACTGCCCCGGAAAGTTAGAACCATCGGCGATCCACACGGTGAGCGCCGTCGAGCCCAGTTGCCTGCCGATCTCAATGCATTCGAGATTATGCTCCACCGCCTGGGTCCGGGTGCCACTGTCGGCGTGGGTGAGGGAACCAAACTTGTAGGAAAGCCGCTGGCTCTTCTGGTCCTGGAAGGTATTGGAATTGACTGCATCGAAACCCAGCGCATGCGAGGCCGCTTCCTGGCGAAGGGCATTGTAGTCGTTCACCTTGTCCCACGGGAAGTGCGGGGAGACGTTTGGCGTGATCCGTGTCAGTTGGTTGATGACCCCGCAATCCTCCAGCTTGTCATGGATGTGGCGCGGCTCACCGGGTCCGGGAAAGCGCGCAAAGCGCGTGCCGCCCGTTCCCACTCCCCAGGTCGGCACGGCTACGGAGAAAGCCATCGCTCGCGCTGTCATGGCCTCGATGGAAATGCCGCGGCGTGATAGCTGACGGCCGAGGGCGTCAAAATCCTCCGCGAGCGCTTGCTCAAGCCGCGCATTTCCCGATTCGATGACGTCTTCCGTGATTGCGAAGCTCATCGCTCACCTCGTGAAGGAAGCGGCGTTGCCCGCATCCACGTTGAGGAAGTTACCAGTCGACTTGCTGGACAGGTCAGACGCGAAGAAATACACCCCCTCGGCAATGTCCTCCGGATAGACGGACCGCTGGAGAAGCGAACGCTTGCGGTAGTGCTCCTCCAACTCGTCTTCGGTTATCTTGAGCGACGCGGCTCTCTGCTGGCGCCAGGGGCCTTGCCAAATCTTGGAGCCGCGCAGAACGGCATCCGGGTTGACGACATTGACGCGAATGCCGTGCGGTGCACCTTCCAGCGCCATGCAGCGGGCGAGGTGAAGCTCCCCAGCCTTCACGGCGCAATAGGCGGATGCGCCAGGAGAGGCAGCCACGGCATTCTTCGAGCAGATGAACACCATGGAACCACCGAGAGCCTGCCGTTTCAGCAGCCGGTAACCCTCACGGCCAACGAGGAAGTAACCCGTCCCCATCACCTCCTGGTTCCGGTTCCACAACTCAAGTGTCGTATCCTCGACGGGGGCCGAAATGGTGATGCCGGCATTGTTGACGATGATGTCGACCCCGCCAAAGCAGAGCGCCGTCTCGTCCATGGCGGCGATCACCGCCGCCTCCGACGTGACGTCCATCTTCACGCCGCGCACGTTGTCCTTGCCATAGGTCCTGGCGAACCCGGCCGTCACCTCATCGAGGGAGACCTGATCAATGTCGGCCAGCACTACACATGCGCCCTCGGACAGGAGCTTCGACGCGATGGCCGAACCGATGCCACCCGCACCACCCGTCACGAAAGCCACGCGGCCGGCAAGACTCTTGGGCTTTGGCATGCGGGCAAGCTTCGCCTCCTCAAGGAGCCAGTACTCGATGTTGAAGGCCTCCTGCTCGGGCAGGCCCTTGTAGGCCGAAACGCCTGACGCCCCGCGCATGACATTCATGGCGTTCACATAGAATTCAGCCGCAATGCGCGCTGTGGCCTTGTCCTTGGCGAAGGAGAGCATGCCGACGCGCGGAACAAGATAGATCACAGCGTTCGGATCACGGATCGCTGGTGAATCAGGGTGCTTGCAGCGCTCGTAGTAGGCTGCGTAGTCCGCGCGATAGCCCTCGATGAGCCTGTCGAGGGCGGGACCATCCGCGTCATGTGGCACGATGAGCGGGCGAATCTTGGTGCGGAGGAAGTGATCAGGGCAAGAGGTGCCGAGCGGGGCCAGTTGCTCCAGCATGTTGGAATTGACAAATTCCATGACCTCGGGCGAATCGACGAAGTGGCCGATCTTGCGCTCATGCTTCGAGATCCTGCCGCGGATCTCTGGCAACAGGCGAAGCGCCACGTCGCGCCGCTCAGCGTCTGACAGTGAACTGGCCTTCTCGCCCTTGAATGCGGGCTTCTCGCGGCTGCGATCCAGCCAGACGGCTGCCTTGTTGATGATGCGCAGCGTCGTGTCATAGCATTCCTTGGCCGTCCGGCCCCATGTGAACAGACCATGGCTTCCGAGGACGACCCCCACATATTGCGGGTTCTTCCTCGCCATCTCGCCAAGCTTGATGCCAAGGTCGATACCGGGCCGCTGCCACGGCAGATAACCCATCTCTGCCCCGAATATCTCTCCTGTCAGCCTTTCGGAATCTTCCGAGGCAGCGATGGCGATCACCGCATCCGAGTGGACGTGATCGACATGCGGATAGGGAACGTAGCCATGAAGGCACGTATCAATCGACGGCGCGCGCGGATTGAGATTGAAAGTGCAATGGTTCAAAGCGTGTACCATCGCGTCTTCCTGGTCGAGGCTCTTGTAGAGCCCCTTGAGAGACTCGAGCTTCTCCATGTAGAGCGTGGCGAAGCCATCAAGCTTCATCGAGCCGATATCACCGCCCGAGCCCTTTACCCAAAGGACGGTGACGGGCTGACCGCTCAGCGGATCCGTCATCTCGACCTTGGCGGAGGTGTTTCCACCGCCAAAGTTGGTGATGCGCAAATCCGCACCAAGCAGATTCGAGCGATAGAGAAGGAGGCCGGGCTCGTCCATCTGGGCGGCCTTGGCGTCATCCCACAGGGAGGGAATGGTCACGGAATTGCTCATGATACTCTCACATTTTGAAGGGAAGAGGCGCACCGGTTCTAGCCGGCGCGCCCGTCGTGCTGATGATCAGAAGTCGAACTGACCGATGTTGTCCTTGTTGAAGACGTAAGGCGCACCGAGCAGGATCTCCGAGCCATTGATGACCTGGAGATCGCTGATCGGCCCCCAACGAGTGATCCAGTTTGAATGTTAGTGCATGATTGGCCTCGGCGCCAGCGCGGGCGGCATCTTCGACAGGGTAACCGCCCGGCCCTTTACCGAGAACCAGATGCTCGGGGTCGCCGCGAAGAAGGCCATCGCCCAAGAGGCGGCTGCACTGGTGCAGGATGGCGACGCGCTCATCATTCATGGCGGATCGACGTGTTATCTGTTTGCCATGCTGCTGGCCAACCGCAACGTGAAAATCTACACCAACTCCATGCCTCTGGCGGCGACACTCTGGCAGAACGGCACCTGCCACCTCACGCTGGCGGGTGGTGAATTGTACCGTGAACCGGGCATCGTCTTCTCCCCCAAGGCAGGCCCGCCGGAATTCTATGCCTCGAAGTTCTTTCTCGGCGCCCAGGCCATCACGCCGTCGGGCATGCAGGAGTCGCACCCACTCGTGGTGCGCGAAACCGAATTGCTTTTGCAACGGGCGGATGAGGCAATCGTTCTGGCTGACAGCCGCAAATTCGGCCTGCGCGCTCGCAACGCGATGATGCCGCTCACACGCATCAGTACGCTCATCACTGACGACGGCATTTCGGACAGCAACCACAAGATGCTTCTCGATGCCGGCATCCGGGTCATCATCGCAAGGCGCAATCCCGAGATTCCGTGAGCTCTGCCCAAACTTGGCCGGTTTCGACCTGTAAGCTTGACGAATGCTGAAACTGCTTCTTGTCATCGCCGTCATTGCCAGCCTGTTCGCCGGGCCTGCCGAGGCGCAGACATTGGGCACCAGCCAGTTCAGGATCGAATGGCAGGTCGTCAACCGCTTCCGCCTGTTCAGCGATCCCCAGTTTTTCAAGCTGCATGAGAATGCCTGGCGGCAGTACCTTCTCCACGTCGACAACCAGGGCATGACATCCGACGAACGGGATACCTTCGTCGCCCGCACCTCCATACTCGGTTCGGAACATGTTCTGAATGACCGCTACATCGCCTTCACCAACATTCTGCGAAAGAACTTCGACTGGCGCGGATGGGCGGCACGCGGACAGGATCAACTCTGCTACGATTCGAAGCAGCGCAACCACTCAGCCTGTGGCGGCATTGAAGCCTATTTGAACCCGCAGAGCCACGCTGTCGAACTGTGGCTCACGGGAAAGGGAATCGCGGTGCCCGCCACGGCGACCTGCGAATGGCGGATCGACGGGCGAATCGTCGCCGAAACCTCCTGCAGCGAGCGGGTGAGCGGCCCCGGCCTCGAACTGCCTTATCCCGGCGGCGCCGAGATCTCCGTCAATGTGGTGGGTGAATCGCCCATCATCGCCGAGGCGCGTGTCAGGGACATGCTGATCGCCGGGCTGGGAGACAGCTTTGCCTCGGGAGAGGGCAATCCCAACCTGCCTGTGGCTTTTTCCGATACGAGGCGTTTTCGCAATCTGTTTCCCGTGCGAAAGCGC